>JANLPD010000328.1:0-2248 GCA_031367045.1 Frankiales bacterium
ATCGCCGACGCGACCTCCTCGATGGAGATCTCCTTAAGCAGGTAACCCATCGCGCCAGCCTTGATGGCGTCGTAGAGGTCGGCCTCCTCGTCCGAGATCGTCAGCATGATGATCTTGGCGGAAGGGACAGCATCGTGGATCGCAGTGCACGCGTCGATGCCGCCGCGCTTGGGCATCCGGACGTCCATGAGGACGATGTCGGGCAGCGTGTCAACGGCGCTCTGGACTGCCTCGGCGCCGTCGCTGGCCTCCCCGACAACCTCGATGTCGGGCTCCTGCTCCAGCACCATCTGCAGACCGCGCCGGAACAACGCATGATCATCCACGACGAGCACGCGGATCGGCTCGACCAGCAGCTGGACGTTCGCAGAGCTCGTCGACAGCTGCTCGGACAAGGCAGACCTCCTGGAACGTCAGCGGAGCATAGCGGCAGTGCAGGCATGCCGGACACCGCCGCACATGATGCCACGCCGCGGCGACAAACCCGGCGTTTACCGCTCTCGGCTCGCTCAGCCGGCCGCGAGCCGCAACACGCCGTAGTCGTAGCCGTGACGGCGGTAGACGACGCTCGGCAAACCGGTCTCGGCGCAAGCGAACAGGAAGAAGTCGTGACCGACCAGCTCCATCTCGTGCAGCGCCTGGGCCGTCGTCATCGGGTCCGCAGTGTGGGTCTTGTCCCGCACAACGAGCTGCTCGGTGTCGTCGACCGGCCCCGGGTGCAGCAGGGCGACGCTACCCAGCGGCGGATCGGTGTCGGTCGTGCCGTTGTCGTCCGGCGGCGGCTCCGCCGTGACCTCAGCCAGCGACGGCGGCGTCTTGGCCCCGTGGTGGACCCGGCGACGGTCATGGGCCTTGCGCAGCCGGGCCTCGAGCTTGAGGTTTGCGGCGTCCAGAGCGGCATAGAAGGTCTCGGCACCCGCCTCGGCGCGGATCACCGGGCCCTTGCCGTGGACGGTGATCTCCACCCGCTGGCACTGCGCGGACTGACGAGGGTTCTTCTCGTGGCTCAGCTCGACGTCGAGGCGGAAGACGCGGGAGTCAAGTCGTTCCGAGGGCGCGAGCTTCTCGGACACATGCTGCCGGAAGTGGTCCGGCACCTCGACGTTGCGGCCCTTGACGACGATGTCCACGCAGATCTCCCTCAGGCGGCTCAGGTGGTCGACGCGCGCCGCTCTCGCGGCCGGGTGCAAAGTGCGAGACCTCCTCCGTCGACGGGGCGTCGACCGCACCGCAATCGCGGTGCTGCTCGCCGACGCTAGACCCGCATCGGCTCGAACAACAGGGGCGGGGCCGGATCGGGCGGGTCAGGCCGCCGCCGGGTGGCTCGAAAGGGCGTGAGGTCTGCGCGCAGTGGCCGCAACGACGGCCGCTCCTTGGACCAACGCCCCCCCGGCGATGAGCGCACGGGCCGCCTCGACCAACGTCGCGCCGGTCGTGACCACATCATCGACGACAACAACCCGGACGCCGTCCATGGACCGGCGAGCAACCAAGGCACCCCGCAGGTTGGCTGCGCGCTGGCCGGCCGTCAGCCCCGCCTGGTCCACCACCTCCCGCGCGGGGAGCAGCCCGCAGTCGGCTCGCGCAGGCACGCCCTGTCTTCTCAACTCGACCGCCGCGCGGACCGCGAGGCGACGCGCGTGGTCGTGCCCCCGGGCGCGGACTACCGCCGGAGCCGACGGGACCGGGATCAGGACCACCGGCCCGTCGGCGAGCAGTTGGACAGCGCCCGCGAGGGCCAATCCGAGCGGCCGGACCAGGCCGAGGCGCCCGCGTTCCTTGTGGGCGAGCAGCACAGCGCGCACCGCACCGTCGTACGACGCTGCCGTCGCCAGGCGCGGCAACCCGGCCGGGCGGGGCGTCGGGGTGTGCAGCCGAGGCGGGCGCGCCAGGTCGGCCCGACAACCTGGGCACAGCTCGGGGCCGGTCAGCCCGCACCCGGCGCAGCTGCCTGGCAGGACGAGGTCGATCAGATCAGCGAGCATCCTGCGACAGTGCGCCACCGACGGCAGCGCCACCAGTAGCCAGGCCGCTCTGTGGATCAGCCCGGGTACACCGGCTTGGCCCCCACCGGGCCGGCCTGGAAGAACCGCCCGTCGTCACGAAGGAGCCGTTCCGTCGCCCCGTCGACAGCGGCCAGGACCAGCGGGCGACCGGGTGCAGCGGCCAGCGCGTTCGGCGTCCCGACAACGCCGGCGCGACCGGCCGAAACCACCACGGAGCCGTCGACCGCCACGCGAACAGGCAG
>JANLPD010000346.1:0-2155 GCA_031367045.1 Frankiales bacterium
GCGGCACCGTCCGCACCAGGCGGTACGGCGGGGACGGTGCCGCCGCGGGCAGCCGGGTCGACGTCTTGCTGGCGGGACGGGGCGGGGTCATCTGGCAGTAGTCCACCACGCGGGTACGACAAGCCGCGCGTCCGCCCGTAGCCCGGACGTCCGCCGCCGTCACGCCTGGCCGTGGGCCGGTACGGCGGAGGTTGCGGACGGGGATGGGGCTACCGGCGAACTACCGCCGGACCGCGCCGTCCCAGCGCGCGCGTGCCATGTCCACCCGCTCGCCGCTGACGGGACAGCCCTCTGCACGCAGCAGGCCGAGCGCCTCCCGGAGCAGTGGCTCGGCCGGCCGACCGGACGCCTGCACCACCCGGTGCCAGGGGACCTCGTGGCCGTGGCCGCTCAGGACCGCACCGACCGTGCGAGGCGAGCCGCGGCCCATCAGCTCCGCGACATCGCCGTAGGCGAGCACCTTGCCCGGCGGGATCTGGTCGACCACGTCCAGGACGTCACGGGCGTACGCCGAAGGAGCCCCGCCTGCACCCGGCCGGACGGACAGCCCAACACTCGCACTGGCCACCTGCCTTCGCACCACGCGGCCATCCTGCCTGGCGCCGACCGGAGGGGGTCGGGACCTGCGCGTTGCGTCAGTAGGTCGGCAGGCTCGGGTCGACCTGGGCGGCCCATGCGAGCACGCCGCCCTGCACGTGGACGCTGTTGGTGAGGCCGGCTGCCTTCAGTGCAGCGAGTGCCTCGGCCGAGCGCACGCCACTCTTGCAGTGCAGGATTATCTGCTTGTCCTGCGGGAACTGCGCCAGCGCCGAGCCGTTGAGGATGTCGCCCTTCGGGATCAGCGTCGCGCCCGGGATCTGGACGATCTCAAACTCGGCCGGCTCGCGAACGTCGACGAGGAAGAAGTCCTCGCCGGCGTCCATCTTCGCCTTGAGCTCGGTGGCCAGGATCGTCGATCCCGCGGCGGCCTGCTGGGCCTCCTCGGAGACCGCGCCGCAGAAGGCCTCGTAGTCGATGAGCCCGGTGATGGTCGGCTCCTTGCCGCACAGCGGGCACTCCGGGTCCTTGCGGATCTTGATCTTGCGGTACTCCATCTCGAGGGCGTCGTAGACGACGAGCCGGCCGACCAGCGGCTCGCCGATGCCCATCAGAAGTTTGATCGCCTCGTTGGTCTGGATCGACCCGATCGACGCACAGAGCACGCCCAGCACGCCGCCCTCGGCGCAGGACGGGACCATGCCGGGGGGCGGCGGCTCCGGGTAGAGGCACCGGTAGCAGGGCGCCTCGCCGCCAGGGGCGGTCGGCCAGAAGACACTGGCCTGGCCGTCGAAGCGGTAAATCGATCCCCAGACATAAGGTTTGCCGAGGAAGAACGCCGCGTCGTTGACCATGTACCGGGTCGCGAAGTTGTCGGTACCGTCCACGATCAGGTCGTACTGCGCGAAGATCTCCATGACGTTCGTGCTGTCGAGCCGCTCCTCGTGGAGCACCACGTTGACGAGCGGGTTGATCTCCTTCACCGAGTCGCGCGCGCTCTGCGCCTTGCTCCGGCCGATGTCGCTCTGGCCGTGGATGATCTGGCGCTGCAGGTTGCTCTCGTCGACGGTGTCGAAGTCGACGATGCCCAAGGTGCCGACGCCGGCTGCTGCGAGGTAGAGCAGCGTCGGCGAGCCGAGCCCACCCGCGCCGACGGCAAGCACCTTCGCGTTCTTCAGACGCTTCTGGCCGGTGGTGGCCACGTCGGGGATGATCAAGTGCCGGCTGTAGCGCATGACCTCCTCACGGGTCAGCTCAGCGGCCGGTTCGACCAGTGGTGGTAGGGACACAGCACTCTCCTCATGTCTTCACGGCGTACGACGGTGACAAGCCCCTCAGGGGTCGCGTTCTTCCCCCGGGTGGCATCGCGACATCAACGCATTGGCGCAAACGGGCCACCCAGAAGGTGTGTCCTGGCCCTCCTCGGGAACAAGCCCTCTGTCCGTTTGTGCCAAGAGAGGAAGCAACGATGAGCGCTATCGACAAGATGAAGAACAAGGCCCAGGAGCTTGAGGGCAAGGCCAAGCAGGCGGCTGGTGGAGCCACCGGTGACCGGGGCCTGCAGGCCGAGGGCATCAAGGACGAGAAGTCAGGCCAGGCCAAGCAGGTTGGCGAGAAG
>JANLPD010000131.1:0-2220 GCA_031367045.1 Frankiales bacterium
CGCTTTTCGCGCGCTGGGTGACGCGTGCTTCGTCATGAACGCTCCCCTCCCGTGCGGGCAGTATCCAACCCGCAGCTAGCCAGCTCAGACACGGAGCTCAGACCAAGCGATGATGGACCCCCTCGGCGCGAGGTGGGACAACCTGTGGGTCGCGACGTCCCCTTCTGGAACGGATGACTCTGGTGCCCTCCCTTTCCAAGGCCCTCACCCGGCCGTTCCGGCAGTTCTTCAACCGCCGGTTTGAGGCCCTTTCCTCCGACGTCGCGGCGGTGCACGCGCAGGTCCGGCAGCTGGTGCCCCCTGCGCCGGAGCCGCCGACACCCCTGCAGCTCATGGACAGGGAGCGGCTGCGGCAGGCCGAGTTCCTCGAGCGGGTGGATGTGCGGGAGCAGAACCTGCTTGGCCGACCACCCGGGTTCAACGGGTGGCAGTCACGCGCCGTGAGCGCGGCCCAGTGCGCCGACCCCTCCTACCGGGCCTGGTACGAACGGCTCGAGAGCCCCAGCGTGGTGCAGGCCACCCGCGCGTCCGCCGACGCCGATGGCGTGAGTGAGCCACACTTCAACCGCAAGATGTGGGAGTGGGCCTGCATCGCGGCGGCGGCCGAGCACGCCGGAGTGTTGCGGCCGGGCGGGCGGGCTCTCGGCTTCGGGGTGGGTACCGAACCCCTACCCGCGTACTTCGCCAGCCAGGGCATGACGGTCCTGGCCACCGACCAAGGACTTGAGGCGGGCCAGGAGTGGGCCGCTACCGGGCAGCTGCTGAAGGGTCTTGGCAACCTATCCCGGCCGCACCTCGTGTCCGACCAGATCCTTGCGGAGCGGGTTGCACTGCGCGACGTCGACATGAACGAGGTCCCAGACGACCTTGGGTCCTACGACCTCATCTGGTCAGCCTGCTGCTTGGAGCACCTGGGCAGCCCGGCGCGGGGGCTCGCGTTCGTCGAGCGCTGTGGCCCCCTGCTCAGGCCCGGTGGGGTGTCCGTGCACACCACTGAGCTCGAGCTCACACGCAAGCAGGAGACGGCCGACTACGGGAACTGCGCCGTCTACCGCGCCGCCGATCTGGTCGACCTCGCCGGTCGGCTCCAGCGGCAGGGGCTTACCTGCGAGCTCAACCTGTACGTTGCGCTGGAGACACGGCAGGACCGCTGGATCAGCCTGGTGCTCAGCCCCGGCCAGATCACCCTGGAGGACCGGGCCCATCTGAAGCTGGTGATCGCCGACTCCGTGTCGACCTCGTTCTGCATCATCGCCCGGCACCCAGGATGAACCGCGGGGAACAGAGCTGATCAGGGAGCGGCCCGTCTTCCAGCAGGTATCAATGGCTGGTGTGCTTCTCCGTGCAGGCCGACGTGGTCGCCGGCGTGGCCCTGATCCCGGTGGCCGTGGCGTCGCTGCGAGAGGTCCGCTGTCCGCGCGAGGTCCCCTTCGCGGTGCTGCCCGCGCTCTTCGCGGTGCACCAGCTCATCGAGGTCGTCGTCTGGCTCGGCGTCGATGGCCGGGTAGGGCCAGCCGCGTTGTCCGCGGCAGCGCTCGCCTACCTCGTCTTCGCCCTGCCGATCTTGCCGGTCCTGCTGCCGCTATCGGTCCTTCTGCTCGAGCCACGCGGTGCTCGGCTGCGCGTCGCGCCCTTCCTGGCGCTCGGACGGGCGCGCTGGCCAGCGCGTAGCCGAGGTACGCCGCGACGATGGCGCGGGGTCGTGAAACACCCGCACGCACTGGAATACGTCACCGGGGTCCGCTCGGGCAACCTGTGGGCGGTGCTGTACGTGGTCGCCGTCATCGGCCCAGCGCTGCTATCGGGCTACCGGAGCATCGTCGCATTCGGTGTGCTGAACCTGGTCGGACTGGTGGCCGTCGCGCTGCTTCTCGCCGAAGCTTTCGACTCGATCTGGTGCATCTATGCGGCGCTGGCCAGCGTTCTTGTGCTCGTGCACATGCGTCGCCGACGTCGCCTGCCTGATCCGCACCGGCTGCACGGTGACAGCACGACCGGAATGCTCAGGAGGGCCGGCCAGGCATCGCTCAGCCGAATGGAGAATTGAGCCCGTACTTCTCCATCAGCTCCGGAACCCACGTCGGGTCGAAGAACAAACCGCAGGAGCCAGCAAAGTGAGTCGAGCGACTTCGGGTCAGGTGGTCCTGATTCTAAGACCTCAGCGAGCGCTCGGAAGAAGTGCTCGAATCCCGACGGAGTGATCACCTCGATCATGCGAGC
>JANLPD010000429.1:0-2227 GCA_031367045.1 Frankiales bacterium
GCCTTCGACCGGCGGAGCCCGCTCCCGGCCGACCGTCGCTCGCTGCTGCAGCCGCGTCGCAGCGCTGCAGCACCGGCGGACCTGGCGGACGACGACACCGTCTGCACCTGCAACGCCGTCACGGCCGGAGCGCTGCGAGAGAGCGGCTGCCGGACCGTCGCGGAGGCAGCGCTCGCCACCCGCGCCACGACCGGGTGCGGCACCTGTGCCTCTGCGGTGGCTGGGCTGCTCGCCGCCTGCACCCCTGCCCTGCAGAGGAAGACCGCATGAGCCGGCGCACTCTCGTCGTCGTCGGCCACGGGATGGTCGGCCACCGTCTCGTCGAGGCAGCCGTGGAGCGCGGCCTCGTCCAGGACTGGGACATCGTCGTGCACGCCGAGGAGGTGGTGCCCGCCTACGACCGCGTCGCGCTGTCCACCTGGTTCGACGGCGCCGACCTGGGCCTGCCCGCCCACACCCACCCGGCTGTCGAGCTGCGGCTCGGCGACCCGGTCGTCTCGGTCGATACCGCGGGCCGCCGCGTCGTCTCGGCGTCGGGTCTGACCACGGAGTACGACGCACTCGTGCTGGCGACCGGCTCGACGCCGTTCGTACCGCCGGTCCCTGGGGCGGTGGGCAACAGGCGGTTCGTCTACCGCACGGTCGAGGACCTGGCGGCGATCCGGGCCGCCGCGGCGGGCGTAGTGCCTGGCGGGATGCGCGGTGCCGTCATTGGTGGGGGGCTGCTCGGCCTGGAGGCCGCCAATGCCTTGAAGGCGCTGGGGATCGCGACGACGGTCGTGGAGTTCGCGCCCCGACTCATGCCGCTGCAGGTCGACGAAGGTGGCGGGCAGGTGCTGCGCCGGCTGGTCGAGGGGCTCGGCGTCGACGTCCGGCTGGGTGCCTCCACGCAGCGGATCGAGGAGCACGGCGAGGCCCTGCGGATGGTCTTCGCCGAAGGCGACCCGCTCGACGTCGACCTCGTCGTCTTCTCGGCCGGCATCCGTCCGCACGACGCGCTCGCCCGGTCGGCCGGCCTGGCGGTGGGGGAGAGCGGTGGAGTGCTGGTGGACGGGGGCTGTCGGAGCAGCGACCCGAACGTGTGGGCCGTCGGGGAGTGCGCGTCGGCAGCCGGCCGGTGCTGGGGCCTCGTCGCGCCTGGTTACGCGATGGCGGAGGTCGTCGTGGACCGGCTGCTCGGGGGAGCGGGGACATTCGACGGTGGCGACCTGTCCACCAAGCTGAAGTGCCTGGGCATCGACGTGGCGAGCTTCGGCGACGCGCACGCCTCGTCACCCGGCGCTCTGGAGCTGGTCTGGTCCGATCCGGTCGCCGGCACCTACTCCAAGCTGGTGGTCTCGGACGACGCCCGCACCCTGCTGGGCGGGGTGCTGGTGGGCGACGCCTCGGCGTACCCCTCGTTGCGGCCCCTCGTCGGCACCGCGCTGACCGTCCCGCCAGCAGACCTCGTGCTGCCGGCCCGCTCTGGAACCGAGCTCGTCCTGCCCGACGATGCGCAGGTCTGCACCTGCAACGGCGTGACCAAAGGCGCGCTCCGCGAGGCAGCCAGGGTGACTCCCGACGTCGCGGCCGTGAAGGCCTGCACCAGGGCCGGGACCGGGTGCGGGTCCTGCGTGGGACTGGTGAAGCAGATCGTTGCCGAGGAGATGACGGCGCAGGGGCTGGCCGTCTCGACCGCGCTGTGCGAGCACTTCGCGCTGTCGCGGGCCGAGCTGTTCGAGGTCGTCCGCGTACGCGGCCTCACGACGTGGTCGCAGCTGCTGGCCGGGCACGGCGCAGGTCTTGGCTGCGACATCTGCAAGCCGACCGCGGCGTCGATTCTGGCCAGCCTTGGCGGTGGCTACGTCCTGGACGGCGAGCAGGGGACGCTGCAGGACACCAACGACCACATGCTGGCCAACCTGCAGAAGGACGGCTCCTACTCGGTCGTCCCGCGGCTTCCTGGCGGGGAAGTCACCCCCGACGAGCTGCTCGTGATCGGTCAGGTGGCCAAGGACTTCGGGCTCTACACCAAGATCACCGGCGGGCAGCGGATCGACCTGCTCGGGGCCAGGGTCGATCAGCTGCCAGCGATCTGGCGTCGGCTCGTCGACGCGGGGCTGGAGAGTGGCCACGCCTACGGCAAGTCGCTGCGCACCGTGAAGTCCTGTGTGGGCCAGACCTGGTGCCGCTTCGGGGTGCAGGACTCGACCTCGCTCGCGGTGCTGCTCGAGCTGCGCTACCGAGG
>JANLPD010000485.1:0-7831 GCA_031367045.1 Frankiales bacterium
AGATCGGCCTTTACTCCCTTGACTTCTTCGCCGCCGGCTGGGGTGACGAGACCGGCATCAGCTTGCCGATCACGATGGAGGAGCTGTTCTGGGGGGACGCCGGGATCGGCCTGTCGATCGTCGGGACAACGCTCGGCGTTGCCGGCATCCTGGCCAACGGCACCCCCGAGCAGCTCGGTCAGTGGCTCCCGCAGTGTTTCGGGACGCCGGCCGACGTCAAGTTGGCCGCCCTCGCCGTCTCCGAGCCCGACGCGGGATCGGACGTGTCGAGCATGAAGACCCGCGCGGTCTACGACCAGGGCACCGGCGAGTGGGTCCTGAACGGTGTGAAGACCTGGATCACCAACGGTGGCATCGCCAACGTGCACGTCATCGTCGCGGCGGTCGACCCCGAGCTCAAGGCGCGTGGCCAGGCGTCGTTCGTCGTCGGCCCGGAGTTCAAGGGCAAGGGGCTCTCGCAGGGGCGGAAGTTCAAAAAGCACGGCATTCGCGCCTCGCATACCAGCGAAGTCATCCTCGACGACCTACGCATCCCCGGCGACTGCCTTCTCGGCGGCAAGGACTCCCTTGATGCGCGGCTGGCCAAGGCCCGCGAGCGCCAGGCTGCGCTCGCCCGCGGTGAGCGCGTCCAGAGCGGCCGCGAGAAGGGCGGCCAGGCGGCCATGGCCACCTTCGAGGCGTCCCGTCCGGCGGTGGGAGCTCAAGCCGTCGGCATCGCCCGGGCGGCCTATGAGTACGCGCTGGAATACGCCAAGACGCGTGAGCAGTTCGGCCGCCCGATCATCGCCAACCAGGGCGTCGCTTTCATGCTCGCCGACATGAGGACCAAGGTCGACGCCGCCCGCCTGCTGGTCTGGCGAGCCGCGTGGATGGGCCGCAACGGCGTGCCGTTCACCGCCGGTGAAGGCTCGATGAGCAAGCTGTTCGCCGGTGAGACCGCGGTGGAGGTGACCGACAAGGCGATCCAGATCCTTGGCGGCAACGGCTACACCCGCGAGTACCCCGTCGAGCGCTGGCACCGCGACGCGAAGATCTACACGATCTTCGAGGGGACGAGCGAGATCCAGCGCCTGATCATCAGCCGGGCGATCAGCGGGATGCAGATCCCGTGAGCGTCGGGGTCCCATTGCCGGACCGGACGAAGCGGCGCGAGGTGCTCCTGGACGCGGCGGACCAGGTCGTCCAGCGGGACGGGGCCGCGGCGTCGATGGCCGCCATCGCCGCCGAGGCTGGGATCACCAAGCCGATCCTGTACCGACACTTCGGCGACAAGGGCGGCCTGCACGCCGCCCTGGCTGAGCGCCACACGGAGCGGCTGATGCACCGGTTGCAGGAAGCGCTCCGCTCGGGGCGCACGCGCCGCGAGCGGGTGGAGCGGACCGTGGACGCCTACCTCGCGACGATCGAAGCCGAGCCGGAGGTCTACCGCTTCCTGGTGCTGTCAGCGGAGGCAGCGCCGTCCTCGGTCCAGGTGCGCTCTTTTCTGGACCGCCTTGCCGAGCTGCTGGCGCAGGGCATCGCCAGCGAGCTTGCGCTGCCCGACGACGCAGTGCGTGCGCAGGCCTGGGCACGGGGCATCGTCGGCATGGTGCAGGCCGCTGGTGACTGGTGGCTCGAGCGGCGGCCGTGCCCCCGGGCTGAGCTGACCGCCGAGCTGACCGACCTGGTCTGGGGGGCCTTCCGGGTCGACCCGTAGCGCCTGCCTGAGGCCGGTCGGGTCGCCCGGAAGCCCCGGCGGACCCGGCGGTGAGCCGGCGTGGCCAACGTCACCAGGGAAACCGGTGGCGCCGGGCGCCGGGGGCGCTACCCTTCGCCGCTCCAGCCCGGCCAGCGACGCGACCGAAGGGTCGATCTGCACAGACCGGGCACAAGTCTGGCTTCCTGTGCGTTGTCCCCGCGCCGGAGACACTCAAGGGAGGGCCCGAGACCATGGCCACCGACTACGACCAGCCGCGACGCTCAGAAGCCGACGATGCTGGTGACGACAGCCTCGAGGAGTTGAAGGCCCGCCGGGCCGAGGCCCAAGCGAGCAGCGTCGACGTCGACGAGGCCGACCTCGCCGAAGCGCACGAACTGCCTGGTGCCGACCTGTCGGGAGAGGAGCTGACCGTCCGCGTGCTGCCGAAGCAGAGCGACGAGTTCACCTGCTCGAACTGCTTCCTCGTCCACCACCGCAGCCAGCTCGCGTCCGACAAGGGCGGCCGCCTCATCTGCCGCGAGTGCGCCTGACCAGGCGGCCAGAGACGTGGTCGGCGAGGAGCTGGAGCGCAGGAAGCAGGTCGGGCAGGTCCTCGGCCGGCTGTCTGGCGACGGCCTTGACCGTCGGGAGCGCACCCGGCTGCTCGGCCGGTTGACCGCCCTGCTCGCGAGTTCGGCGCGGTCCGCTGGCTCGGGAGCCGCCCTGAGCGGGCAGTGGCTGGCCGACCTCGTCGCCGAGATCGGGCCGCACCTGCCCGTCCGAGACCTGCTGACGCTGCGCGCGCACTACGGCGGCCTGTCGGGCGCAGCCCTGGCCGACGCACTCGTGCGCAACGCAGGCCGCACGACGGCTGCGATCGGTGCGGCCGCCGGCGCGCTGTCGGCCGTTGAGCTGGCCGCTCCGCCGACGCTTCTCGCGGCACCCGTGCAGGTCGCCGCAGGCACCCTCGCCGTCGTCGCGGTCGAGCTCAAGCTGCTCGCCGAGCTGCACGTGACCTACGGCCGCGCCCCTGTCGGCAGCCGCGGCCAGGTCGCGACCGCCTACCTGACCGCCTGGGTCTCCGGGCGGGGCATCAACCCCACCGGGGGCGGTCCGGGCCTCGCCTCGGTGCTCGGTTCGGCGGCCCGCCAGCAGCTCCGGTCCCGGGTCGTACGACGGCTGGGGCGCAACGTCACCACCCTGGCCCCGTTCCTGGTCGGGGCGCTCGCCGGTGCGGAGCTCAACCGGCGCGAGACGCGCAAGCTGGCCGAGAGCGTGCTGCGCGATCTGCAGGGACACCGCTGACCCGACGCGTTGCAACGACCAGCTGAGCGAGCCGGGTGTTGAGGGAGGCTCGTCGGGTCGAGCCGCTGAGTACGAGCAGGTTCACGGGAAGTGTCCTCGGGGTTTCAGTGCGCGCTGCGGCGTAGGCCGATGATGACGACGACGCCGACGGTCAGGTGCAACAGCAGCAGGGTCGTTGTGCTGGTCGCGTCGGCGCCGCTGCCGATTGGTCCGGCGAGTGATGCCGTCAGCGCGACCAGCGCGACGGTGGTCCAGGAACGGCGGGGGTGGGCGCTGCGGCGCTCGAGCAGGGCGAGCAACCCCCAGCCGGCGAGCGAGGCGACCAGTGCGCTGACCAGGACCTCGACTGGACCGACCTGCTGGGTGGTCCCGGCTGCCACGATCTGTGGGCCGTCCGTCAGGGCTGCGGCGACGGCCCAGACCGCGAGCGCCGCGCCGGTGGCCAGGACGGGGACGGCTGCGCGCTGTCGTCGCGGAGCCGGCCGTGCGGTGGTTGCGGCAGCTCGGTTGGCCGTGCCGCTCGCTGTCTGATTGGTCATCGGAGCTCCTTCGTGGTGGTGTGCCGGTCGGCTACACTGAAGAGCCGACTAACTGTTAGGCACCTTACGTTAGCCGACTAACCATAGCCGCGCAAGGGAGATGAACATGTCTGTTACGCGCGAAGACGATGAGGCCGCAGCGATCAACACCGCTGTCCGGCTTCTCGCGATGCGGCATCGGGCGCGTGCGGCCTCGCTACTGGCCACGATCGGCTTGAACATCGGGCAGGAGGTGCTGCTCTTCGAGCTTGCGGTCCGCGATGGGCGCACCCAGGCCCAGCTCGCGGTCGCCGCCAGCTGCGAAGCCCCGACGGTGACGATGGCCGTCCGAAAGCTGGAGGCGGCCGGCCTGATCAGCCGAGTCCGCAGCGAGCTGGACAACAGAGCTGTCCTGGTGAGTCTGACCGAGGCCGGCCACGAGCTCATGCCGCGACTGCGCGCTATCTGGCGACAGCTCGCCTCAGAGACCGCAGGCGAGCTGCCTCAAGCCGATCGAAAGCGGCTCGTCAAGCTGCTACGAGCCACCACCGCAAGCCTCGACGCCGCCGACCAGGTCGGCGCCGCCCAACTCCGGTGAGCGAAGTGTCCGGTGAGCGAAGTGTCCGGTAGCCCGATTGCCGCGGAACGCGGTCAGGGCGCCCGCCAGTTGGGGTCCCGGCCGGACAAGCCGAGCAGCCGATCGAGGGGTGTTGCGTCGTCGGGAACGCCGACCGGATTGCCGAACGGCTTGCCGACGCCCTGATAATCGTCGGTGAGCATGCCGGGCGCAAAGTTCAACGACTCCTCCGCCGCGGCCACCGGCGGAGACCAGCGTTGTCCGGTGGCCCGGGCCAGGTCCCAGCCGTGCACCTGGTACTCCCAAAGGATCATGCCGAGCGCGAGGTCGCCGGGCATGGCGCTGTCTCCCAGTCGCAGCGGGCGATCGGCGGCCCCGTCGTGGATGGCGCGCTTGAGGACGTCGGCGGCGGTGCGCGCCTCCGTCGCTGCATCGGGTGGCGCGACGTATTCGTCGAGGTTTGCTCGTGGCGCCTGGCCGTTAGGGTCGGCGAAGCCGGCTGCGAAGGTGGTCAACCAGCCGAGCACATGATGGCGGAGCTGCTCGACGTCGAGCTCGAGGCAGGGCGTGGGATCGGGCAGTTGCTTGGGGGTGATGTTGCCGACAACCGTTGCGAGGTCGGCGAGCACGGTGGCCAGCAGGTCGGCAGTCTTCCCGGTCGAGGTGGTCACGCGAGACACCCTACGGACATGGTCGACGGCGCCCACGCTGGCACTGCTGCGACGGGGCGCTCACATCGGCAGGGATTCCAGAAAACCGCGCACTATCGCCATGGTCTCGGCCGGGTGCTCGAACTGCGGCACATGGCCGCAGTCCTGCATCACAACCGACCCCGCGTCGGGCAGGGCGTCACTGACATGGCGGGCGAAGGAGGGCGGCACCAGCCGGTCCCGGTCACCCCACACGAACAGTGCGGGCGGCAGCAGGCCGGGGAGCCGCTGCCAGAAGCCGTGGCGGCCGTAGGCATCCTCGAGGTAGATCTGTCGTGCGCAGGAAAAGAAGGCCACCCGATGGGCCGGCGACCGCATCACACGGACTGCCTCGTCGGCTGCCGCGTCATACCAGGGCAGCAGCAGGCGGTCCGGCACGCTGAACATGCCGCGAATGGCCTCGACCATCAGCCGGTGGCTCAGCCCGGGGATCGGCCCGGGGATCGGCAGGCGGGCCAGCTGCGGCGTCACGAGCCGCACCAGCGGGACGTACTGCCGGAGCCGACGAAAGGCGGGTGAGGGGGTGAGCAGGACCAGGCCGCGGATGGAGGTCGGGTGCGTCAGGCCCATCTCGAGGGCGATGCGACCGCCCAGGCTGTTGCCGACAACCAATGCCCTGCGCGCGCCGATGGCGCGCTGGAAAGCCTCGGCCCAGGCGGCGAACCAGGTCGGGTTGTACGGCGCTCCGGGCGCGGCTGAAGCACCAAAGCCCGGCAGGTCGGGGGCGATCACCCGATGGTCCCGCGCCAGGTCGGCAAGCACGGGAAGGAGTGAGGCGTTGGTGGCGCCGAGCCCGTGCAGGAGCAGGACCGGGGGCGCGCCAGGCGGCCCGGCCTCGAGGTAGGACGTGCGTACGCCCATCGCCTGGACCGCACCGGCCCGCGGGTAGGACCAAGGGCGGTCCGCGCCGTCCTCCCCGTCCTGCTCCCACAGCCCGTCGAGCTGAAGGGAGAGGGCCAGGTCGCCGCGCACGGTGAGCGTGCCGTCCAGGAAGGCGTGGATCCCGCAGGTCCGGCCCGAGACGACATCGGCGAGGACGCTCGCGGGGGCGCGCACCAGCAGCGTCGGGCGTTCGCGCCCCCCACGCTGCACGCGGCCGCGTCCCTGCCCCAGCTCGACGGTCCAGACCCCTGCGCCACCGGCGTCGAAGACGACCCTGGCGGTCCGGTCTGCCAGCACGCTGCCGGCTAGGGTGCGCCGGAGACGTCCGGACAACATGGAGTCGAGGTCGGCCCCGATCCAAGGGGCCGCACCGCCGGCGGTCACAGCAGGAACGTATCCACCCAGCTGTGGTCGGGCCCGCGGCGCGCCGGTCCTGCCTCCTCAGTCCTGCGGGGGCCGCCGGTCTGGCCAGCGCAGCACTTCCTCCAGCTGCGCCCCGATCGCCAGCAGCAGCCCGTCGTCACCGGGCCGGCCGACGAGCTGGACGGCGAGCGGCAGCCCCTGCGGGGTCAGTCCCGACGGCACCGACAGCGCGGGCTGCCCCGTGACGTTCCAGGGTGCCGTGTAGGACGCGACCCGGCCGGCGAGGGCGATCGCGCGGAGGCCAGTCATGGCACCGATCCGCAGCGGCGGCTGGGGGAGCGTGGGGGTGATCAGCACGTCCGCCCCGGCCGGCAGGGTGGCCAACCGGGCGGCCGCGGCGTCCCCTCGGCGACGTGCCCGGGCCAGCGCCCGGTCGGGCAGCCGTCGGCCCAGCCCGGCTACGACGCGGGTCCGGCGCTCTGTTTTGCTGGGCTCGGCGAGGCCGGCCAGGTCGTCGGCTGCGCCGCGGGCGAAGCGCACGACGAACGAGTCCTGTACGCCGGCGTAGCTCGGATCGGCCTCGACGAGGGTGTGGCCCTGCTGCTGCAGCACAGCAAGGACGTCCTGCAGGCCGCGGATTACCTCGGCATGCAGCGACGCGGGCACTCCGCCCTTCACTGACCAGGCGATGCGGAGCGGACGGGGCAGGTAGCGCAGGTCGGTGGTGTGCCCGGTGGACTCCGACAGCACGTCGAGCAGCAGGGCCTGGTCTGCGACGGTCCGGGTCACCGCGCCGAAGACCGACATGCCGTACCAGTGGTCGTCGTACGGCGTGAGCGGGATCCTTCCCCGGCTGCCCTTGAGGCCGACGAGGTGGCAGCAGGCGGCCGGGATGCGGATCGAGCCGCCGCCGTCGCTGGCCTGCGCGGCGGCGACGAGGCCGGCAGCCACCGCGGCCGCCGACCCGCCGCTCGAGCCGCCTGGCGTGTGGTCGGTGGACCAGGGGTTGCGGGTGGCGCCGAAGGTCTCCGACTCGGTGAAGGGCCACAGCGCCAGTTCGGGCAGCCGGGTCGTGCCGACGATGACGGCGCCGGCGGCACGCAACCGCCGTACCACCTCAGCATCGGCGGTTGCGGCCGGCTCGCGGGAGCCGGTGCCGTGGCTGGGAGCGGTACCGACGACCGGAAGGTTGTCCTTGACGGCAACCGGGATGCCGAGAAGCGGCCGGTCATCGCCGACTGCCAGCGCCGCGTCCGCGGCCGCTGCTTCAGCGCGGGCGCTGCCCTCGAGCAGGGTGCGGAACGCGCCAAGGGCGCCATCGAAGCGCGCGATGCGTGACAGGGACAGCTCGAGCACGTCGAGAGCGCTCACCCGGCCCGCACGGAGCAGGGCGCGCTGCCCCAGAACCCCAGCGAAGGCGACCTGCACCGGGTCGAGGCCGGCCTGGCCGAGGTTGGCGCTCACTGGCCGAGCGTAGGGGCCACCATGTCCCCTCCTGAACCCTCCTGACCCCTCCTGCCCGCTCCTTGCACCCTCCTGCACCCTCCTGCCCGCTCCTGATGGTCATGCTCAGCCGGAAGGCATGATCATTGTGTCCGGATGCGGCCCGGTCGATCCCGCCCTCCGGACACGATGATCATGGTTGCCTGGAGCAGCAAGGTCATCGTGTCCCAGAGCAGGGATCGATCTGGCCTGTGCCGGACACGTTCGCCGAGTGGCCCGGCTGCTCAACGCCCGGCTGCTCGACCCGGCCCGTCGGCGCGACACCGGACACGTTCGCCGAGCGGCCCGGCTGCTC
>JANLPD010000555.1:0-4681 GCA_031367045.1 Frankiales bacterium
GCGTGCCGTCCAGGACGACGCGGATCGCGCCCTCCTCCGGCAGGTCGCTCAGCGCGCAAGCCCTCATTGCTCTGCCTCCGCGGGTGCACCCTGCGCAAGCTCCTGCTCGATCGCCTGCGCGAGGCGCTCCTGCAGCGAGGACACACCGATCTGCTGCAGGATCTCGGTGAAGAACCCGAGGACGACGATGCGACGCGCCTCGTCCGTCGTGATGCCGCGCGACTGCAGGTAGAACAGTTGCTCGTCATCGAAGCGACCGGTCGCCGAGGCGTGCCCGGCACCGGCGATTTCACCGGTCTCGATCTCCAGGTTCGGCACCGAGTCGGCCCGCGCCGAGTCGGTCAGCAGCAGGTTGCGGTTGAGCTCGTAGGTGTTGGTGCCCTCGGCCTCGGCCCGGATCAGCACGTCGCCGATCCACACCGTGTGCGCGCCCTCACCCTGGACGGCGGTCTTGTAGGTGACCCGGCTCTTGCAGTGCGACGTGGCGTGGTCGATGAACAGCCGGTGCTCAAGGTGCTGGCCGGCATCGGCGAACGCGAGGCCCTGCAGCGAGACGTCGCCGCCGGGTCCGGCAAAGTCAACGGTCTCGGCGATCCGCACGACCGAGCCGCCGAGCGACACCTGCGTGGAGCGCAGCCGCGCATCCCGGCCGACCCGCGTAGCCACGTGCATGCTCTGCAGCGCGTCGTCGTCCCAGGCCTGCACCGACACCAGGTCGAGCGAGGCGTCGTCAGCCAGCAGGACCGACACCTTGCCCACGACGCGCGCGCTGCCGGTGTGCTCAAGCACGACCGTGGCCCGGGCGTGCTCGCCGACCTCTATGACCAGGTGGTCGAACAGCACGGCCGTCGGGTCGCCCGCGGTGCGGTGCACCAGGACCGGCTCGTCGAGCTCGGTGCCCTTAGCGATGCGCAGCAGGCTCGCTCCGCGCCGGGCTCGCTCCGCCGACGCCGACAGCCGGTCGACGGGGAGCGGCGTCTGGTCGAGCAGCGGGTCGTCGTCGTACAGCGGACCGAACTCGACGCCGTCGAACGTGCCCGGGACGGACGTGTCCAGCCCGACCTCGCCCACCACTGCGTCGAAAAGGGGCCGTAGCCGGTTGAGCGGCGTGAAGCGCCACTCCTCCTCGCGCCCGCTCGGCATCGGGAAGGCCTCGAGGTCGCGGCTGCGCACCCGCTCAGGCCGCACGTCGGCCGGATTGCGGGGGGTGGACGGCTTCACGCCGTAGGTCACGGCTCCGTCAGTGACGCCGCCCTGCCCGGTGAGCGCGACCCGCTCGCCGGCGAGAGCGGCGTCCATCGGGCTAGCCAGCTTCTCGGCCACCTGCTCAGCCAACTGAGCCCTCCATCTGCAGCTCGATGAGCCGGTTCAGCTCGAGCGCGTACTCCATGGGCAGCTCACGGGCGATCGGCTCGACGAAGCCGCGCACGACCATCGCCATCGCCTCGTCCACCGCCAGACCGCGGCTCATCAGGTAGAAGAGCTGGTCCTCGCCGACCTTGCTGACGGTCGCCTCGTGGCCGAGGGAGACATCGTCTTCACGCACGTCGACGTAGGGGTAGGTGTCACTGCGGCTGATCGTGTCGACCAGCAGGGCGTCGCAGACGACGTTGCTCTTACTGCCGTGCGCACCCTCCTGCACCTGCACAAGCCCGCGGTACGACGTCCGACCGCCCCCGCGCGCGACCGACTTGCTGATGATGTTGCTGGTGGTGTGCGGGGCTGCGTGGACCATCTTCGCGCCGGCGTCCTGGTGCTGGCCCGGACCGGCGAACGCGACGGACAGCGTCTCGCCGGAGGCGCGCTCGCCGAGCAGGTAGCAGGCGGGGTACTTCATCGTGACCTTGGACCCGATGTTGCCGTCGATCCACTCCATCCGGCCGCCCTCGTGCACGGCGGTCCGCTTGGTGACGAGGTTGTAGACGTTGTTGGACCAGTTCTGGATCGTCGTGTAGCGGACGTGGGCGTCCTTCTTCACGATGATCTCGACGACGGCAGAGTGCAGCGAGTCGCTCGAGTAGGTCGGCGCGGTGCAGCCCTCGACGTAGTGCACGCTCGAACCCTCGTCGGCGATGATCAGCGTCCGCTCGAACTGGCCCATGTTCTCGGTGTTGATCCGGAAGTAGGCCTGCAGCGGGATGTCGACCTTCACCCCCTTGGGGACATAGATGAACGACCCGCCGGACCACACCGCGGTGTTGAGCGCCGCGAACTTGTTGTCCCCGACCGGGATCACCGAGCCGAAGTACTCCTTGAACAGCTCCTCGTACTCACGCAGCCCCGTGTCGGTGTCAACGAAGATGACGCCCTTCTCGGCCAGGTCCTCGCGGATCTGGTGGTAGACGACCTCGGACTCGTACTGCGCGGCCACGCCCGCGACGAGGCGCTGCTTCTCGGCCTCGGGGATGCCGAGGCGGTCGTAGGTGTTCTTGATGTCCTCGGGCAGCTCGTCCCAGCTGGTCGCCTGCTTCTCCGTCGAGCGGACGAAGTACTTGATGTTGTCGAAGTGGATGCCCGACAGGTCCGACCCCCAGGTGGGCATGGGCTTCTTCTCGAACAGCTTGAGGCCCTTCAGGCGCAGGTCGAGCATCCACTGCGGCTCTGACTTCAGGTTCGAGATGTTGCGGACCACGTCGGTGTTGATGCCGCGCCTGGCTGTGGACCCAGCGACGTCGGAGTCGGCCCAACCGAACTTGTAGGTGCCAAGCCCCTCGAGCTGGGTCTCCTGCGTGGTCGTCATCGTGTTGCCTTCCCGTTGTGCTTGCTGGCGATCGGGACGTAGGTCGTGCAGACACCGTCGCCGTGGGCGATGGTGGCCAAGCGCTGGACGTGGACGTCGAGCAGGCGCCCGAGGGCTGCGGTCTCGGCTTCGCAGAGCTGCGGGAACTGCTCGGCGACGTGCTGCACCGGGCAGTGGTGCTGGCACAACTGGACGCCGGTGCCCTGCTCGGACGTCGTCGCTGCATATCCGTCAGCGCTGAGAGCGGCGGCGAGCGCGTCGAGCCGGGCTTCGGCGCTGACATCTGCGAGCGCAGCGCCGTAGCGCCGCTCGAGCTCGCCGGCGCGCTCGTCGGCGAAGCGCTGGACAGCCTCCGGGCCGCCTTGCTCGGCGAGATACTGGAGCGCTGAGGCGGCGAGGTCGCCGTAGCCCGATGGACCGGCCTCGTGTCCGGCATCGGACAGCGCGTAGAGGCGAGCCGGGCGGCCGCGCTTCACCGAGCGCAGCCGCGGCAGGGCGGTGGTGACGGTCCCCTCGGCGAGCAGCGCGTCGAGATGGCGGCGCACCCCCGCGTCGGTCACGCCCAGCCGCTCACCCAGGACGGCAGCCGTGGACGGGCCGAGCTCGAGCAGCAGCGACAGGACGCGGCTACGCGTCTTGCCGTCGGTGCTCACGTCTGCCACGGTTTTCACAACATCATTGTGCCCTAAATGCTGCCGCACGTCGAACCGGGCCCGGCTGCCCGACCTGCTGGCCGCCCGCAGGCGGTGGGTAGTCGGGCCAGGACGGGAACCGCCCGGCAACGCGCGGCAGGCCGACCTAGGCTGAGCGGCGTGCCGATCCCCGCTCTCGAGGTCGAGGGCCTCGTCAAGCGGTACGGCGCCACGACCGCCGTCGACGGGCTGTCACTGCGGGTGCGGCCGGCCACCGTGCTTGCCCTGCTCGGGCCCAACGGCGCCGGCAAGACCACGACTGTCGAGATCTGCGAGGGCTTCCGGCGGTTCGACGCCGGGACCGTGCGGGTCCTCGGCCTGGACCCTCGCGACCGGGCCCTGCGGCCCCGCGTGGGAGTCATGCCACAGAGCGGTGGCGCCTACCCCGGCCTGCGCGCCGCGGAGACGCTGCGACTGGTCGCGTCGTACTCCGCCCACCCCTTGGATGTGGACGACCTGCTGGAGCGGCTGGCCCTCGTCGACGCCGCCAGCACGCCGTACCGCCGGCTGTCCGGCGGTCAGCAGCAGCGGCTGTCCCTGGCCATGGCCGTGGTCGGACGGCCCGAGCTGGTCTTCCTGGACGAGCCGACGGCCGGGCTGGATCCCCAGTCCCGCCGGGCGACCTGGGAGCTCGTGGAAGCCCTGCGCCGGGACGGCGTGACCGTGGTCCTCACCACCCACCTGATGGAGGAGGCCGAGCGGCTCGCCGACGAGGTTGTCGTCATCGACCACGGCCGGGTCGTCGCGAGCGGGACCGTCGCCGAGCTGACGCAGGCCTCCGCCGCCGGCCAGCTCCGGTTCACCGCCCGGCCGGGCCTCGACCTCACGACGCTGCTCACCTCGCTGCCGAGCGGGTACACGGCAAGCGAAGCATCTCCCGGCCAGTACCTCGTCTCGGGCGGCGTCGACCCGCAGCTCCTCGCGACGGTGACGGCCTGGTGCGCCGGCAACGACGTCCTCGCCGGCGACCGGCGGGTCGAGCGGCGCAGCCTGGAGGACGTGTTCCTCGAGCTGACCGGCGCAGAGCTCCGGGCATGAGCCGGTCGTGAGCTGGCCGCCGGGAACCCTCGCCCCGCGACCCGGGGCCGCGCCGGTCCGGCGGATGCTCGTGATCGCCCTGCGGTCGTCCGGAGACAGTGTCGTCTGGAGCCAGTACATCGCAGGGTCGCCGACGGTTCCCAAGACCTTGCCGTCGAGGTCGTAGAGGGTGAGCTGCGTCTCCCGGAGGATCGTGTCGCTCAGGTAGACC
>JANLPD010000569.1:0-2806 GCA_031367045.1 Frankiales bacterium
AATGGACTGGTTTCGGGATTGGCTGGACGCCTTTGCTGCCGACGGCCGCCCGGTCTACGTCATCGGTTTCAGCGGAAGGAGCAGCCGGGCGGTGCTTTCGGGCTGCTACCTACGGACGGCCCAGTGCCGCCGGGTCAGTGATGTTGGCGAGGCGCACCTCTCCCTTGGAGACGAGTCGGCTCTGTTCGTCGGTGATGAAGACCTGCCAGAGCTGCTGGGTGCGTCCTCGCTGCAGCGGCGTGGCCTCGACCTGCAGCACGCCCACGCGGACGGCGCGGATGAAGTGGGTGCTGTTGGCGAGTCCGACAACCTGCCCGCGGCCCTTGAACCACAGGGCGGCTCCGACACTGGCGACGGTCTCGACGACAGCGCAGTAGACCCCTCCGTGCACGATGCCGTAGGGCTGGTGCAGCGCCGCGGTCACGTCGATCTGACCGTGCACCGCATCGCCGTCCGCGTGCGTCAACGTCAGGCCCAGCTGCTGGGCGAAGCCGTCGGTGTAGCTGGCGAGCTCGTGAACCATCCATCCTCCTGACCGGCGCTTGCTTCTACTCTGCCTTGCCAGGAGCCGCCTGGAGGTTGCACCGGCACCGACTGCCAATCGGACGAAGCGATGATCACTCTGTCGGTCCTGGCTACATCGGGCGGTTCTCACCTAGTCCGTTGTGACTAGTTCATCATCATCGGTCGTTGTCGGTGATGCGCGGTTGGCCGCTCTGGGCAGCTCTCGTGCGGGTCGCTCGGGACTACCCGAGCAAAGACTTGGTCGTACGACGGCTAACCTGCCGCGCATGACCGCGACCTCCGGGCTGACCTGTGCCCCCTGCGTGACCGACCTTGCCCTCGTGCGCGAGGCGGTGACGAGCGTCGCGGGAACGGCCTGCTGCAACGCCCACGCCGTGCTGCTCACCTACCCACACGACAACCCCGGTCGCCGCCGTGCGCGCGTCGAGCAGCTGCGTGACCTCGCCGAGGCGAAGAGGGAGACGGCGAGCGAGGTTGAGAAGGCTTGTCTTGAACTGCTGGTAGCGGAGTACGCCCTGATCGCCGTCATGGACATGGGCGGCAACCGCGACGCACAGCCGGGCCAGGGGCGTCGCGAGCGCGACAGCCACCGTGAGCCCAACCGTGAGGCTCGTGCGGCGCGCGAGGCGCGCCCAGACGGACCCCGTGAACCGAGGGAGCCGCGGGCCGAGGGCGAGGGTCGGGGTCGACGGGGTCGGCGCGGCCGCCCGGACCGTCCGCTGGGTGAGGGCGGCGAGCACACCGACGGGCAGGTGCCGGCCACGCCGCAGGGCGAGCAGCCGAGCAGCGAGCCGACGAGCGAGTCCGCGCAGCCCTCCGTGGCGACTTCGGCGGCAGAATCCGCACCCGCCGCTGGCCCCGCGGCGCCTGCTCCGGCGCCGGCCTCTGGCGACGCCGCGCCCGCTCCGGCGCCGGCCACCAGCGACGCGGCGCCCGCTCCGGCCGCTAGCCCCCCGGCGCCCGCTCCGGCCTCTGGCGACGGTGCGCCTCCTTCGGCCGCTAGTCCCCCGGCGCCTGCTCCGGCCGCTAGCGACGCGGCGCCCGCTCCGCGTGATTCGTCGTTGCCCGCTCCCGCGGGGAGCGGCGACAGCTCGACAGAGGGCTAGCTGCGAACCGCCCGGCAACGTTGGGGGCAGGCTTTAGGTGGATGCTCGTCGAATGAGTGACGCCTCTGCGCCAACGGCAAGCATGACGTGCAGCGGCTGTGGCACGACGGTGGACGAGCTGCCGCTGAGCTGGTCGATGCAGGTCTCCGCCCGGGGCCTGCAGCACCTGTGCGACCGGTGTGCGCGAGACAATCTGCGGGCCGTTGAAGGTCGTCTCGACGAGGCGTGGTGGTAGTCGTCGACAGCAGGGCCGAGTCTCGGGGCGCGGATCGGCGGTAGGTCGGACACGCGGCTTACGGCGATCGTTGTTCCCATCCGGTCGCCACCCGCTCAGCCGGCCCGGTGGAACTTGTCGTAGGCCGCTACTAACCTCCAGCCATGATTGATCACATCGGTGTCCAGGTCGCTGACGTCAAGGCGTCTCTCGCTTTCTACTTACGCACCTTCGTCCCGATCGGGATGCGCGAGGTGATGCGCTTTCCGCAGGGCGACGCCTTCGTCGTCGGTTTGTCCGGACCCGACGGCTTCCCCGACTTCTGGCTCAGTCCAGCCGACGGCTCCGAGGCCCGGGAACTGCACCTGGCCTTCCACACCCCCGACCGGCGCGCCGTCGACGCGGTCCACGAGGCCGCTCTGATCGCTGGCGCGCAGGTGCTGCACGCCCCGCGCGAGTTTCCCGAGTACCACCCCGGCTACTACGGCGTGTTCCTGCGCGACCTCGATGGCCACAACGTGGAGGCCGTGTACCACGGCGACTGACCTAGGACTGGTTCGGCCGCCACCCTCAAGAGCCTCAGCCGCGGCTGCTCCTGCCCGCAACCACCTACGCCGCTTCGGGGCCCGTGCCGGGCTGCGCAAAGCCGGGCTGCCAGCGCTCCATCTCGGCCCGGAACGCCGCGGTCCCGCCGAGCTGACACAGAACCCCGATCGTGCCCATCGTCACGCGGTGGATGAGCAGGTACGACGGAGGCAGGTTGAGCTTGCGGCCTAGCTGGGCCGCCGGGCTGCGCGGGTCGCCCAGCCGCATCGCCTGTCCGCGCAGCCATTCGCGGCTGAACGTGAACGTCTCCTGGGCCACCGGATCGAGCAGCGGTCGCAGGTAGTCGAGTACCGCCTGCGCGTCGAGGTCCATGCCCGGCTTGACGAAGCCCTCCTGGCGCAGGGCGGTGTAGACC
>JANLPD010000616.1:0-2638 GCA_031367045.1 Frankiales bacterium
TCCTTCAGGTCGTCAATCCTTGTGAGCACCAGTGCCTGCAGGCTGCTCGGCAGCTCCAGCGCCTCGTTCGACGCAGTCTGCAGGTCGATCCCACGGTCGACGACGTGCCCCAGTAGCTCCTCCAGGTGGAACGGGTTGCCCTGGGCCCGCTGCACGAGACGGTCGAGCACTGCCGCGGGGACCTCGTCCGCGCCGTAGCCGGTCAGCTCCTCGACGCGCCGACGCGCCAGTGCCAGGGCGGTCCGGTCGTCGAGCTCGGGAAGGACCAGGTCGCGGACATGGGCGCCCTCCAGTGGCAGGTCGTCACCCAGGGCCGGGGGCCGCCGGCTCACCAGGAGCAGCAGCGGCAGCCGCGGGGCCGCCCGTACGACGGCCTGCAGCAGGTCCAGGGACAGTGCGTCCATCCACTGCGCGTCCTCTAGTGCGAGGGCAAGCAGCCCGTCGCCCCGGCGAGAGTCGAGGAACTGCACCACGAGCGACTCCAGCGAGGTCTTGCGCAGCTTGGCGTCGAACGTCGCCGTCAGTGCGGTGTCCGGCAGCTCGACGCCGAGCAGCACGCCGAGCAGCGGCAGGCGGAGAAGCAGCTCCGGAGCGCTGGCGGTCAGGACCCGGTCGAGATGGGCCGCCACCGCTGCCGGCCCGGCTTCGGCGGGTACGCCGAGCACGGTGCGCATCAACCCCTGCCAGATGCCGTAGCTGCCCCGCGCGCCGAAGGCGGGCGCTACCCCCTCGTGCAGGAGCACGCCCCGCAGCGCAAGCTCGGCGTCCAACGAGGCGAGCAGCCGGCTCTTGCCGAGCCCGGCGTCGGCGTACAGCCGGACGACCTGCCCCTGGCCGCCAGCGGCCAGGTCAGCCGCCGCCAGCAGCCCGCGGAGTTCCTCCTCCCGCCCGAACATCGGGCCCGCGTGGCGGTGGGCCAGCGAGGTGGCACCTCGGCGGCGATCGAGCAGGGCGGAAACGGCGACCGGCCGGGTCTTGCCCTTGACCCGCAGCGGCGGCAGGTCGGCCCAGACGAAGCCGTCACCGGCCCGGCGCCGCACCTCGGGCGAGATCCAGGCCGAGCCGGGCGGAGCGGCGGCCATCAGTCGCGCCGCGAGGTTGACGGCGTCGCCCAGGCAGCAGAACGTCCGGCGCTCGGCGCTGCCGTAGGTGCCGTTGCGCAGCCGGCCGGAGCTCACTCCGACCGTCAACCCCGATGCGGCCGTCTCCTCCGTGAGCCGCAGCAGCTCCAGCGCGCTCCAGCAGGCCCGGGCAGCGTCGTCCTCGTGTGCCAGCGGTGCGCCGAACACGGCGTACAGGTAGGCGCCCTTGTCCCCGATCGTCAGCTGCAGCACGTTGCCGCCGTTCGTGTCCACAACCCGCTGCGCCCGCACCACCAGATCGTTCAGCTTGTGCCGGGCGTCGGGGTCGACGTCGAAGTCGATGCCCCCGAACCGCAGGAACAGTGGCACTGCCGGGCGCAGGTCGGCAAGGAGCTCCCCGTGACCGGCGACGAGACGGTCGTAGACGGCTGGCAGCAACCAGGGCCGTACGTCCTGCTCGGCCAGCGCCGGCGGTGGGGGACGCTCCGGCAGCACGGCGAGCTCGGTCAGCAGCCGTACGACGACAAGCCCGTGCAGCTCGACCCGACCGGCGACCGAACGGGCGGCTGCCGGGTCGAGGACCACCTGGCCGGGCAGCGCAGCGCTTTCGGCGACGGCCAGGGCATCGATGACTCGACCGGCGAGCACGTCGATGAGTTGCACCGCCGGATCGCCCACAACGAACCTCCGGGCGGCCCCCACAGCGACGGCCACCTTGAGCCGCAGCCGGATCTCCCGGCCGTTCGGGGTCCTGCGGTGACCGACCCGGGCGATCGCCTCCTGCATGCCGAGCGCGCAGGCGGTGGCCCGCAAGCCGTCGTCGGCATCGAGCCAGCAGGTCACTGCGTCGCCGCTGAAGTAGATCGCCTCCCCGCCGTGTTGCTCGAGCACCCCCAGCAGAGCGCCGAAAACGCTCTCCAAGGTCGCGGTGAGCTCCTCCGCACCGCGCTCGGCGCCCAGCTCCTCGGCCAGCATCTCGGTGAGGGGGGTGAAGCCGGAGATGTCGGCGAACAACGCAGCCCCGCGGACCTGCTCCGGCAGCTGGTTGCCGGCGGCCAGCGCGCGGCGACGGTCGCCGGGGATATAGGCCTGGACGTTGTCTGCGGGAAGCGCGGCGGGGAGCACCGACGACGGACCGGGCATCGGGGCCCTTCCTGTCGAGGGGCGGCGTCGGGGACATCATCCTGGTCGTTCAGCGCGACGGGTCAAGAGCGGCCGGGTCACAAACCTTCGTTGACCATCAGGACCAGGCGCTGACTGAGCTGCTCTGCCTGGTCGTTGTCGAGGCCACGCAGCGGTCCGTCGATGAGCAGGGTGGCCAACCCGTGGACGGCCGCCCAGGCGAGGAACTCCGCACCTTGTCGACGGGTTGCTGGCAGGACCCCGGCCTCGACCAACCCGTCCAGGGCGTCGGCCAGCAGCTGGAAGGGGGTACGCCCCGTGCCGCCGGCCCGCGCGGCGCTGCCGCTGGCGTCGAGGTTGTCGGGCACCGCGAAGGCCGTGCGGAACAAGCCGGGCTCGGCGCGGGCAAACCGGATGTAGCCGGTCCCGACGGC
>JANLPD010000634.1:0-2221 GCA_031367045.1 Frankiales bacterium
GTCCAGGCAGGCGGGGGCTCCGGCCGAGATGCTCGCGCAGCTCGTTGGCAGCGCCGACACCCGCAGCAGTCCCCATGCACCGACTTGGGTGAAGGGCCGCCGGAGGTCGCCGTAGAAGTAGTCACCGAGCATGTGGCTGTAGCCGCCGGCGCCGCCCTCGACCCATGCGTCAAACGTCTCGCCCGGGCCGAGCGCCTGGTTGGCGCTGTACTCGCTGCCCGGGACGAACATGTCGCGGGGGGCTTCGAGCCCACCGAGGCTGAACACATGCCCCTGCTCGCTGCCCGGAGCAACCATCTCGTGGATCAGCATGGCGTCCCCGGCGTAGCCCTGCACCACCGGTGTGGCCGGGTCGATCGTGCCCCCCGGATCGGCGTAGGTACTGGCGGTGTCACCGGCCGGGGCGCTTTGGTAGTTGATCGTGGTCGCGCCGGCGACGGCGTTGGTCGGGTAGGGCATGAAGTCCTGCGACATCGCAGGATCGTTGTCGGCGAGCAGCAGCGAGATGTCCCGGTAGTCCTTGCGGGCCGGTGAGGTAGCGGCTGTCAGCAGATGCACGTCGACCTGCGCGCCGACCGCAGTCGGCGTATGAGCCGGCCCGAACGTCGACCCTGGCGGTGAGACGACGACCGCTCCGTAGAGCCCGAGCTTCTGGCTGTCGTGGCTGTCGTCACCGGCCAGGTCGGCGATCGTCGCACTGCCGAGCCAGCCGTTGTCGGCGTAGTAGGTGTAGGTGCGCACCTGCCCCCGGCTGGTGGTGTTGTCGGGGCTGTAGCCGACGTTGACACCGGAGGACCCGGCGTTGCGGTCGAGCTTTCCGACCGCAAAGGTGGCCGGCGCGTTGCGGGTGTTGGTCAGCTTGACCACCAGGCAGTCCCCGGCCGCGATGTGCAGGACCAGCGGTTCGGGCTTTTTGGTCCCGGCCGTCAGGGCTGGCACGGCGGAACTCTCGGCGAAGATCGCCCGGTTGCTGTTCAGGTCCAGCGCGGTGATGTTGAAGGCCTTCACCGGGGCGCCGGTCGGGCAGGGACTGGCGGTGTCGCTGGTCCCCGGGGCGGGTTGCGGCGGCGTCGAGGCGGGGTTGGGCGGCGTCCAGGTCCCGCCCGGCGAGGTGTTGTCCGGCAGCGGCAGCAGGTCGGTGCTGTTGGCCGCGAGCACCCGAACGATGCCCCACGCACCCTGCGCGGTCCGCCGCGAATCGCCGTTGGAGTACAGGTAGTCACCGGGGCGGCTCCGGCCGCTGGGCCCGTTGCCCTCCAGGGCGAGGGTGTACTTCTCGCTCATGCCGTAGTGGATCGTGTCCACCTGGCTCCCGATCGTCCGGATGCCGTTGGCCGGGTCGCCCTGCACCGTGCCATCGCTACCGGTGGTCATCCGGGCGTCGATGTCGAATCGCTGCCCCTGGAACCGCAGGGTGTCCAGCGACGGTCCGACGTTGATGGTCCGCACCACCAGCGGGTCGCCTGGGTAACCTCGCAGCAGCGGCGTCTTGGGGTCACCGTAGGCGTACGAGGAGTACCGGTTCGCGGCGCTGGAGCGCTCGCTGAACGGCGCGGCCTTCAAGTTCAGCGTTGAGTAGTCACCCCGGTCGTTGTCATCGATCGTCCACAGTGCCAACTCCCGGAAGCTGCCATTGACGTGGCCGGGCAGCAGGTTCTGGTAGTTGGGGGCGGACTTGTCGACGACGACGTCGGCGATCGTCCCAGACTTGATCTCAGCGCTGTGGTTGTTCGGCGCGTAGTATTTCGAACCCGCCGGTTCGACGATCAGCTGACCGACCAGGCCGTGGCCCCAGCCGTGGATGCCGTCGACGTGGTCGTGCCAGAAGATGTTGTCGAGCTGGGTGTCGGCGTACCACTGGTACTGGATGAACTCGAACCCGGCGTGCTCACCGACGGCGTGGGTGTTCTTCAGCGGCGCGTCCAGGGTGACCGTGCCGGCGGCCGGGTCGACGCTGAGGACCTGCCGGACCTCGATGCCCTCACTGCCCATGCCGACACCCAGGAACGGGTGCGCCGCGGCGCCGCCGGCCGTCTTGTCCTGGAACTTTGTCACGCTCGACAGGTGCAGGACCGTGTCGCCGCTGTTGCTGCGTGCGATCAGCGTGGGGTCCTCGACCTGGTAGGGCCGGACCGAGTGCTCGTAGGCGAAGCCGGTCGACACGCCGTCCGAACCCTGCACGTCGAACTGCACATGGTGGATGTGGATGGTGGTCTTGGAC
>JANLPD010000657.1:0-2798 GCA_031367045.1 Frankiales bacterium
CGCAGGAAACCTGCGCCTCACGGCGCTATCGGCCAGGCCGGAGAGTCGGACTCGAAAGTGAACTGGCGGAGGGAGTGGGATTCGAACCCACGGTACGCGTTAACGCACACACGCTTTCCAAGCGTGCGCCTTAAGCCGCTCGGCCATCCCTCCTGAGCGGTTCGACGTCGCGGAAGATACACGCCGGAGCGCCGGACGCAAGGTAGTGTTGGCTATATTGGGGTGACGAGTCAGATGTGGTCGATCCATTCCCCCGGACGGGTCGGTGAGTCGGTGCGATTCCGGCGCTGTCGATATCGACCGGGGAGCTTATTCAGACAGTCGGACCAGAAATCGTTCGCACGCAACTTCCAATCTTCTGATCTCGACGGCCCGTTCTTTAGATATGCCCGGAAGTATCCTGCGGTGATTCCACCGTCGGTCATCATGCTCCAAGGCCCGCCGCTACGCCGTCATCGCCTCGCTCAACGCCTCCTGCGTCGACCAGTATTTCCCGGTCATCACGACATCAAACCTGAGTTCCCCGACGCCGGCCAATCCCAGCCCTGCATCACCATCGGTCCAGCGCCAACCTGCCTCCGGGGCAAGCCATCCCGACACGAGCCGGGGATCATCCAACTCAAGCAAGGCGCCGTTGAGGCAAATATTGGTGAGCATAACTCCCAACCGCCGCGTATCCACATTATCCGCCCCAACATGCGCCGGAACCCAGCTGCGAGACACCAGGCGGACGTTCATCACGGTGGCTGGAAGCTCCACGATCCAGGTTTTTCCACGGATCGAAGGGGCGATGGTTCGCCCATCGACGATCACCACCAGATCGGGGTCGGCGGTGAGTTCCCAGCCCATTTCTTCCGCCCTTGCCAACAGCACGCTCTTTGCTGCCTCCAGGTGCGCGCCGGCGACGACGAGTTCGGCACACGCGGCCTTGTTCCACACGTCCAGGGCGAAGTCCGGGTGCATCATCATCGCGCCCCCGCCATTGGCGAAGGCACCTCGGTTCCCGGTATCGAGGTAGCTCTCGCACGGCAATCCTTCCGCAAGGAGGACGCCATGGTTCGGCAACTCGACGTGATAGTAGGTCACCTCTACCACCGGTTCCTGGACGACAGTGCAACCGTTGATCAAGTAGCGGATCGGGATCAGCACGCCGTCAACGTAAACCGCATGATCCGGGCTGAGGCGCAGGTCGCGGCCTGGCACGCCAGCGCCGAAGGCTCCCGCACTGACCTGCACTGGCCAAACGTCGTGCGGCTTGGGATGGCGGCGGCAATCGACCCGCCGATGACCCAGCCAGACCACTTCGGCGGTGGCACCGGTAGCGGTCACCACCAGGTCACCCGGCCGCAAGCTCTCGACCGGGCATTTACCGGTGGCGGTCGTGATGCGCGTCCCGGCGGCGAAGCATGGCGCGGCGTCGTTCGCCGTGATCAGCGTCCCGGTGGTGCCGTCCGTGGCCACCGTAAAGCTGTTCGGGTGGAAGCCGGTGACGGAGAAATGTATGGGCCCGGCGCCGGTGTTGACGTTGACGGTGCCGCCGGTCGTGGCGTCGGAATTGGCCGTGTAGGTGAGCGAGCCCGCGCCCTGGAAGCTGGCGCCAACGAAGTCAATACTCTCGGAGACCCCAAAGAAGTCGGCGACCGTGGCGTGGAAGTTCTGCCCGGCGAGATCGCGCAGGGTGGCGGTGCCGCCGGCGCTCCAGTTGCCGGCGCCGAAGTCGACGACACTCGCACTGGAGACGCTGTTGTCGAGTTGCAGGGTGGCGGTCGGGCTGATGGCCAGCGTGCCGGAGCCGGCGATGACGGCGGCGATCTCCAGGGTGGCACCGTTCTGGCTCGGGCTGCCGTCGCTGGTGAGCCCGCCGGCAATGATCACGCCGTTGTTGCGCAGCGTGCTGTCGCTGCTGTTGACGTTGATGAAGCCAGCACCTTGCAGTGTCCCGCCCGCGCCGATCACCAGTTCACCCGCGACCGCCGTCGCACCGGCCAAAGCGAGATCGCCGCCGTTGAGCGACAGTGTCGAGCCCTGCCAGATATCGATGGTGTTGCCGAGCACCGCCAGTGTGCCGGCGTTCACGATCACGCTGCCGCTGGCCGAGCCTTTGACCAACGTCGACGCGATGATGGTGGTGCCGTCGTTGCGCGCGGCCAGACCGCCGAGATAGAGGTTGCCGCCGGCCTGCAGCGAGGCGCTGTTGAACAGCGCGAGCGAGCCGGCCCCATCGATGCCGACCACAAGATCCGCATCGTCGACCAGCGCACCGCCGGTCATCGACACCAGGCCGCTGCTGTGCTGGCCGATCGCGAGCCCGAACCCGAACCCGGTGGTCCCGGTGGCCGCTCCGACATGGACGGTGCCGCCAAAATCCACGCTCAGCGTGCCACTGGCCCTGCCGCCAACCACCAGCGGACCACCGCCGGTGTCAAGCAAGGCGCCGGTGTTGTGCACATCGACGGTGCCGGTTGCCGCCGCGTTGCCGGCGCCGATCACCATCTTGGGGGTGTTGAAAGCCTCGCCGGCGCCGAGTTGCAGCACACTGGCATCGATATTCAGCGACCCGGTGCCGTTGGCGCCGACAGTCAGCCAGGGCAGCGGGCCCGACCACAGGGTTTGCGTGCCGACGATGGCGTCGCCGAAGACGAGGGGGGTCGCCGGCACCGCGCTGCCGGACCCGATGTTCCACCTGGCGCCGTTTAAGAGATTGACGGTACCTGTCGAGCCGATCCCCGCACCGATCATGGCGAAGCGCGCGTCGGTCAGCGTCGCGCCGTCCATCACGTTGAGCTGGCCGTTGCCGC
>JANLPD010000087.1:0-1586 GCA_031367045.1 Frankiales bacterium
CGTCGTGGGGGTGAACGCCCGCAACCTCAAGACCCTGGAGGTGGACCGGGCCGTCTTCGGTCGGCTGGCGCCGCGCATCCCGTCGGGCGTCGTCAAGGTCGCCGAGTCCGGGGTGCGCGGCCCGCACGACCTGCTCGCGTACGCCGCCCACGGCGCCGACGCGGTCCTCGTCGGGGAGGGTGTCGTCACGGGCGGCAACCCGCGCCAGGCCGTCGCCGACCTCGTCACCGCCGGCGCCCACCCGAGCGCACGACACCAGTCATGACTTCCCCGCTCCCCGACGCCGCCGGCCACTTCGGTCCCTACGGGGGGCGCTTTGTCCCCGAGGCCCTCGTCGCCGCTCTCGACGAGCTCGCGGCCGCCCATGCCGCCGCGCAGCAGGACCCGGAGTTCTTGGCCGAGCTCGATCGCCTGCTCTCGTCGTACGCCGGCCGCCCGACGCCGTTGACCGACGCGCGCCGGCTGTCCGCGCATGCCGGGGGGGCGCGGATCCTGCTCAAGCGGGAGGACCTCGCCCACACCGGCAGCCACAAGATTAACAACGTGCTGGGCCAGGCGCTGCTCACCGCCAAGATGGGCAAGAAGCGGGTCATCGCCGAGACAGGGGCCGGGCAGCACGGCGTCGCGACCGCTACGGCTGCGGCGTTGTTCGGCTTCGAGTGCACCGTCTACATGGGAGAAGAGGACACCCGACGGCAAGCCCTCAACGTCGCCCGCATGCGGCTGCTCGGCGCCGAGGTGGTGCCCGTGAAGACCGGCACCAAGACGCTGAAGGACGCCACCAACGAAGCCTTCCGCGACTGGGTCGCCAACGTCGAGACCACCCACTACGCCATCGGGTCGGTCGTCGGGCCGCACCCGTTCCCGGCGATGGTTCGTGACTTCCAGCGGATCATCGGCGTCGAGGCCCGCCAGCAGTGCCTTGACCTCGTCGGTCGCCTGCCGGACGCGGCCGTCGCCTGCGTCGGCGGTGGGTCCAACGCGATGGGCCTGTTCCACGCCTTCATCCCGGACGAGAGCGTCGCGCTCGTGGGTTGCGAGGCTGGCGGCGACGGCGTCGAGACCGGCCGCCACGCCGCGCCGCTCACGGCTGGCACCCCTGGCGTCCTGCACGGCGCTCGCAGCTACCTCATGCAGGACGACGACGGTCAGACCCAGGACACCCACTCGATCAGCGCCGGCCTGGACTACCCCGGCGTCGGCCCCGAGCACTCCTTCCTGCGCGACTCCGGCCGGGCCACCTACAGCGCCGTCACCGACGCCTGGGCTATGCAGGCCCTCGAGCGGCTGGCCAAGAGCGAGGGCATCTTGTGCGCCATCGAGACGGCGCACGCCTTCGCCGGCGCGTGCGACTGGGGGCGGGCGCAGGTCGCTGCCGGCCGGGACGCACACGAGCTCGTGATCATCGTCAACACCTCCGGTCGCGGGGACAAAGACGTCGACACCGCGGCCCGCTGGTTCGGGCTGGCGCCGTGACGCGGCTGGACGACCTGTTCGCCACCTGCAAGGCGGCGGGCCGGGCCGCGCTCATCGGCTACCTGCCGGTGGGCTACCCCTCCTACGAGCAGTCGGTCGCGGCCATGTTG
>JANLPD010000091.1:0-1531 GCA_031367045.1 Frankiales bacterium
ACGCATGACGGCGTCTGCCGCGACTACGCGTCGGCGACGGGCCTGCCCGTCGTCGCGGTCGACTACCGGCTCGCGCCCGAGCACCCGTTCCCGACACCGCTCGACGACTGCGACTCGGCCCTGCTGTGGCTGGCTCACCACGCCGGGGTTGGGCTCGACGCCGCACGGATCGTTGTGGCGGGCGAGAGTACGGGAGGTGGCCTGGCCTCCGCGGTTGCCCTCAAGGCCCGCAACGAGGGCGGCGCCGCACTCGTCGGCCAGATGCTCATCTCCCCGATGCTCGACGACCGCAAGGCGAGCCGAGACGCCGAGCTCGAGCGGGTCGCACTCTGGACGGATGACGACCACGTGACGGGGTGGACGGCGTACCTCGGACCCGACCCTGTCGAGTCGCCCTACGCAACACCGTTGCGGGCCGACGACCTGCGTGGCCTGCCCGCGAGCGACGTCGAGGTCGGTGAGCTCGACATCTTTCGCGCGGAGAACCTCGACCATGTGCACCGGCTGCTCGAGGTCGGCGTCCCTGTCGAGTTCCACCTACGCCCCTCGGTGCCGCACGCATTCGAGCTTTTCGCTCCCCCTGCCGAGGTGTCGCGCCGTGCTTTGGGCGATAGGTACCGTTTCTTCTGCACATCACCAACAAAATCTGGCTGGCTATAGACAAATAGAAGGCCCCAACCCTCATACTTCACGGTGCTCACTGAAGGAAGCGCTCACCGATCCCCGATCCGGCCCGTCCGGCGTTCACCTGGTCGACTCGTCGGCGCAGCACTTGTTATGACGTTGTGATGTTCAGGAGGTCAGCGCTCCGCTACCTTGTGGTTGTGCATGACTTGCAGAACATCTGCACGTACTGAATCGAAGGCTGGCTCCAAGGCCGGCTCGCAATCGGGGACGTAGGCATCCTCGCCACTCGGCGAGATCACATCCAAGGAGTCCAGTGACGACAACGAGTAGGAGCCCGAAGCGGGCGAGGTTGCTAGTTCCGACAGCCCTGGCGCTGTTGGCCACGGCAGCCTGTGGGAGCAGCACAAAGGGGACAGCGAGTCCGAGTAGCGCCTCCCCCAAGGACAGCAGCCGTGCCGCCGCCGCGAACCCGGCGTGCGGCGACGGCGCGGCCGCGATCGCTGCGCTTCAGCCGACGTCGATCGTGGGTCAGGGTCCCAACGGGGAGGCTGCCGCCTCGCCCGACGACGTCGCGATCTCCGGCGCTGACGCCACGAAGATCAAGGACGGCAAGTTCAAGGTGGCCCTCGTCTTCCAGTTCAGTGGTGACTGGCCCAACGGTCAGACCCGAGGGCTGACCGACGAGTTCGGGAAGTACGGCGTCTCGATCATCAGCAACACCGAGGCCAACTTCAAGGTCGACAAGCAGATCGCGAACATCCAGAACGCGATCCAGCTCAAGCCCGACGGGATCGTGTCCATTCCGGTCGACGACGTGGCCACCGCGCCGGCGTACAAGAAGGTCGGGCAGGCCGGTATCAAGCTGGTGTTCATGGACAACGCTGCGAAGGGACTGAAGGCCCCT
>JANLPD010000113.1:0-1647 GCA_031367045.1 Frankiales bacterium
GGACAAGGAGCTGCTCGCCGAGCACGTCCGGCCCAACATCGACGTCATCGCGACGACCGGCTGCCCGTCCGGTGAGATCCAGACCTACCTGCGGATGGGGCAGTTCGACAAGGCCAAGCAGTCGGCCGGCGAGTTCCGCGACATCTTCGGCGCCGAGAACTTCTTCTGCGAGCTGATGGACCACGGCATCGGCATCGAGCTCCGGGCCCAGAAGGACCTGATCCGGCTGGCGAAGGAGATGGGGATCCCGTTCCTGGCCACCAACGACCTGCACTACACCAACCCCGAGGACGCCAAGGCCCATGAGGTCCTGCTCTGCGTGCAGTCGGGCAAGACGATGGCGGACCCCAACCGCTTCAGGTTCGACGCCCAGGACTTCTATCTCAAGAGCCCGCTGGAGATGCGGACCCTCTGGGCGGAGTTCCCGGAGGCCTGCGACAACACGCTGCTGATCGCCGAGCGCTGCTCGATGAGCTTCAACGAGGGCGCCGACCTGATGCCCCGGGTGGAGGTGCCCGAGGGCTACGACGAGCAGACCTACCTTCGCGAGCAGGTCCACGTCGGCCTGGCCAAGCGGTTCAAGGGGTCGGTGCCCGAGACCCACGCCAAGCAGGCCGACTACGAGGTCGACGTCATCTGCCAGATGGGCTTCCCCGGCTACTTCCTGGTGACCGCCGACCTGTGCCGCTACGCCAAGGAGAGCGGCATCCGGGTCGGCCCGGGTCGTGGCTCGGCGGCCGGTTCGCTGGTGGCCTACGCGCTGTCGATCACCGATCTCGACCCGATCGAGCACAAGCTGCTCTTCGAGCGTTTCCTCAACCCCGAGCGTGTTTCGATGCCCGACATCGACCTGGACTTCGACGAGCGCCGCCGCGGCGACATGATCCGCTACGCCACGGAGAAGTACGGCGAGGAGCGGGTCTCGCAGATTATTACCTACGGCACCATCAAGGCCAAGCAGGCTGTCAAGGACTCGGCCCGCGTGCTCGGCTACCCCTTCGCCATCGGTGACAAGATCACCAAGTCGATGCCGCAGCCGGTGATGGGCAAGGACGTCCCGCTGGCCGGCATCTTCGACCCGACCCACAAGCGGTACAGCGAAGCCGGTGAGTTCCGCGCTCTCTACGAGTCGGACCCGGACGTCAAGGCGGTGGTGGACACCGCACTGGGGCTCGAAGGCCTGAAGCGGCAGTGGGGCGTGCACGCCGCGGGCGTGATCTTGTGCCGCGAGCCGCTGCTCGACGTCATCCCGATCCAGCGCCGCGAGTCCGATGGCGCGATCATCACGCAGTTCGACATGGGCGCCTGCGAGACGCTCGGCCTGCTGAAGATGGACTTCCTCGGCCTGCGCAACCTCACGGTGCTCGAGGACTGCCTCAAGCACATCACCGACAACCGGGGCGAGACGGTGGTGCTCGAGGACCTCGACGTGATGGTCCCCGACAAGGCGACCTACGAGCTGCTCGCCCGCGGCGAGACCCTCGGGGTCTTCCAGCTCGACGGCGGGCCGATGCGCGCGCTGCTGCGCTCCATGCAGCCGGACAGCTTCGAGACGATCTCCGCTGTGCTCGCCCTCTACCGGCCGGGTCCGATGGGCGCCAACGCGCACAACGACTACGCGGACCGCAAGACGGGGCGCAAGCCGAT
>JANLPD010000150.1:0-2871 GCA_031367045.1 Frankiales bacterium
AGAGGACAGCGTCAGCGTCCGCATGAAAGGTGCTGACCGAACCCGCGGGAAGGGTCAGGAAGTCTCCCTTCGCCCACCGCACGAGCGACCCGTTCACTGCCGAGAAACCACTTCCGAACAACACGTAGTACAGCTGCGAAGTAGCGTTGGGCGACGTCGACAGTTGATCGCCCGCCAGGATGCGCAGGAAGCTCGCCAGCAGTGCCGGGCTGGTTGCGGGACCACCCTTCACCCCGAGTTCGGCAGAGAGGTCCAGCGCGATGATGCGGGTGGGGCCGTCGGAGTAGGTTTCCGGGCCGAAGACCGCCGCCGGGATCCGACTGATCGTGCCCTCAGCGAGGGGGTCGGCCGCCTTGGAGTACTCGAAGTACCGGGCTTCGGCGTCCCAGTCCTCGAATTTCAGGACGCCCCGTTCGGGAGGGCGTGCGCTCACCCAGGTCGGATCGAGGTCCGCCTCGTGCGTGCCGACGATCGTCATATTGCCCCTCCCGGTTTCGAGCCGATGGACACGCGCGGTCGTGCTCGGTCGGACATCGACAGCCCGCGTCCCAGGAACCATCTGGTTATTGATGGTACCGATGCAGTGCGAACCGACAGCTCCTTCCTCCCAAACTGCCCCCGGCTGACCCAGCAGGTACCGCTGCCGAAGCCCGGGAGAACATGATGGCTCACATGCCACACCTGCGCGTTCGCGTGCTCGGCGGCCTCGCGATCGAGGGCGTTGATCAGGCGGCACTGGGCTCACGCAAGCAACGCCGGCTGCTGGCCAGGTTGGCCGTGGCCCGGGGTGCGGCCGTGTCGGTTGACGAGCTGGCGGACGACCTGTGGGGCGAGGCACAGCCCGCGAGCCCGAGGGACCAGGTTGCGGTTCTGGCGAGCAGGCTCCGGAGCGCGCTTCCCGACGGCTGCATCAGCCGGCACGACGCCGGCTACGCGCTGGTGGCGCAATGGTCCGATGTGGACGCGTTGGTCGAACGCAGCCAGGAGGCAACCCGACGCGCCGCCGAGCAGCGGTGGGCCACTGCCGCGGAGGCCGCCCGGGCCGCTCTCGCCCTCGTGCGCGGTCCTGTCCTGCCGGAGCTGGCCGAGACCGACTGGGTCGTCGTGGAGCAGGAGGTCGTCTCGCAGCGCACCCAGCAGGTCCGGCTGGTGCTCGCGCAGGCCGAGCTCGCCGTAGGTGACCCCCGGCTGGCCGCCGACGTGGCGCGTGACGCGCTGGTCGCCTCGCCGTACGACGAGGTGGCGCTGCGCCTGCATCTCGACGCCTGCCTGGCAGCACACAGCCCGGCGTTGGGGCTGGCGACCTACGCGGCGGTCCGCGCCCGCCTCGCCGACGAGCTCGGTGTGGACCCGACGCCGCAGACCCGTGCGTCCTACGAACGCTTGTTGCAGGCGACCGGTGACGAGGGCCCTCCGCCGGCGCCGAGGGACGCCCCCGCTGGGCGTGGACGCGAGCTGGCGCTCGTCCTTCGAGCCATCGACACTGCGGCGAGGGGGAGGGCCTCGCTCATTGTCCTGACCGGCGAGCCGGGTATCGGCAAGACCCGCCTGCTGCTGGCGGCAGCAGAGTCAGGTCGGCACCTGGTGGTCCGGGCCAGCTGTGACGAGCTCGGGCGGGTGCTGCCGCTGCAGCCGGTCTTGGACGGGCTCGCGGCGGTCCTCCGACTCCGGACGCACGACGAGCTGGCGCTGCTCCTAGCCGATGACGGCGGCCTGCTCGGGCCGCTGCTGGGACTGGAGCGGGCGCTCAGCACACCGGGCCTGCCCGACGGCGGCACCGGTCAGCTGCTGCTTCAGGCCGCCGTCGTACGCCTGCTCGAGCGGCTCGCCGGTGCCGGTGCGGTCGTCCTGCTGGTCGACGACGCGCACCTCGCCGACGCCGCGACGGTCGCCCTTTTGACGGGTCTGCCCCGCCGGGCTTCTCGGGTGGCGGCAGTCCTGGCAGCCCGTTCCGGCGTAGGGCCCACCTGGCCTGAGGGCGTGGTCATCGAGCTCGGTCCGCTCGATCTCGACGCGGTCGCGGAAGTCGTCGGTAGCGACCGCGCCGCAGTTCTCCACGCCCGCAGCGGCGGAAACCCGCTGCTCCTCAGCGAGCTGGCTGCCCGCGGCGACGACTCCCTGCCGGACAGCTTGCGAGCCGCCTTCGGCGCAGCGGCCGACTCAGCCGGGCGCGCCGGCGCCACCTTGCGTGCAGCGAGCGTGGTCGGACCGGATCTCGATCTTGACGTCCTCTCCCGGGTGCTGCAGCGACCTGCCGTCGAGCTCCTCGACGACCTGGAAGAAGGCGTACGACGTCGGCTCCTCGTCGAGCGGACGAGCGGGTTCGCGTTCCGGCACGGTCTGGTGCGTGAGGCGCTCGCCGCAGATGTCGGCCCGACGCGGACGGCCCTGCTGCACCGGGAGACTGCCCGTGCCCTACAGGCCAGGGGGACTGGCGACCCGCTCGTCCTGGCCGACCACGCCCGGGCCGGTGGCCTCCTGGACCTGGCCGCGGAGGCTTTCGTCGCGGCGTCCGGGATCGCTGCCGCGCGCCATGCCCACGAGCAGTCGCTCCGACTGGCGGAGGAGGCGCTGAGAGCGCAGCCGGAGCATGCCGCGGCCGCACTGCACCGGGCCCGGGCGTTGCTCATCCTCGGTCGCTACCCCGCGGCAATTGAGGCGGCTGAGGCGGCCGTACAACTCGGGGCTGGTGCAGGGGCCCTTCAGGTGGGCGGTCTCGCAGCTCACTACCTCCGCGACTGGGACGTCGCCACGGCCCTTGCCGATCGGGCAGCGAAGGACGCCGGTGACCCGGACGCGCGGGCCATCGCCCTGGCGATCGGTGGGCATGCGCGCCACGCCGCCGGGGACGTGGCCGGCGCCGAGATGCGC
>JANLPD010000156.1:0-3260 GCA_031367045.1 Frankiales bacterium
TCACGCTTGTCCACACATTTGCGCGCTGAGTTCGGTCATGGCCCGATGAGCGGGATTCGGCTCGCCGTGGCTCTGGATGGCCCATCCGGCTCGGGCAAGAGCACCGTCGCCAGGGGCGTGGCCCGCGCACTTGGCTGGCGCTATGTCGACACAGGTGCGACCTATCGCGCGGCCACGCTCGCCGCGCTACGCGCCCACGCAGACTTGTCGGACCCGGAGCAGGTGACGGCGGCCGTCGCGCGGGCGGACATCTGCCTCGCCACCGATCCAGACGCGCCAACCGTGCGGCTGGACGGAAGGGACGTGTCCCAGTCAGTCCGCGGTGCCGAGGTGACGGCCGCCGTAAGCGCTGTCAGCGCCGTGCCCGAGGTTCGCCGCCTGATGGTCGCGCTGCAGCGGGACGCGGCAGGTGATCGGGGCGCTGTCGTCGATGGTCGCGACATCGCCGACGTGGTGCTGCCGGACGCGCTGGTCAAGGTCTACCTGAACGCAAGTCCGGCCGTCCGGGCCGCTCGAAGAGCAGCCGACGCAGACACGGGCGTGCAGGCTTCGACCGCGACTGGGGGACTGCCGGGAGACGCCACGCCAGGCGTCACCGCATGCCTGGTCGAGGCGGTCGCTGCCGACCTGGCACGTCGTGACCACCTCGACAGGACCCGGACAGCCAGCCCACTCCGGATCGCCGCGGACGCTGTCCAGCTTGACTCCGACGGTCTCAGTGCCGACCAGGTGATAGAGCAGGTGCTCGCCCTGGTAGTTGAGGCCGGGGTGGTGGTGCGGGCGTGAGGACGGCAGGCAACCCCGTTGCCGTCGGCGTTGTCAGGGGCACCGGCAGGGCGCTCGCCTACGCCGCCCTGGACCTGCACGTCACCGGGCGTCAGAACGTCCCGGCCACGGGGCCGGTCCTGCTGGCCGGCAACCATAGCGGGCTGCTCGATGGCCCCCTCGTCTACTTCACGAGCCCTCGTCCGATCGTCGTCCTGGCCAAGTCCGAGCTGTTCGTCGGACGCTGGCCACCAGTCCTGGGCGCGCTGGGGCTGGTGCCCCTGCACCGCGGTACAGCTGATCGCGCGGCGCTCCACAGCGGCCTTGCTCACCTATCGGAGAGCGGGGCACTCTGCGTCTTCCCGGAGGGCACGAGGGGGAGTGGCGCTCTCGAGCAGGTCGCCGACGGGATCGCCTATCTAGCCCTGCGCAGCGGCGCACCCGTCGTACCGGTAGCTGTGAGCGGGACGGCGCGGGCCCTGCCCAAGGGAGCTAAAGTGCCTCGGCCGCGCTCACGCGTGCAGGTCGCCTACGGTGTTCCGGTGCAGGTGTCGGTCGAGGGCGACCCACGGGCGCGCCGTACGGTCCGGGTCGCCGCGGAGCAGTTGCGGCTCGCCCTGCTAGACCACCTGCATGCCTCGACAGGAGCGTTCACATGACCGAGGGCGAGCTGCCCGGCGAGCCGACCGACCTGGCTGGGTACCCCACCGAAGATGACGGCCCTCAGCCGGTGCTCGCCGTCGTCGGCCGACCCAACGTCGGCAAGTCGACTTTGGTCAACCGCATTCTGGGCCGCCGGGAAGCCGTCGTCGAGGACGTCCCTGGGGTGACCCGCGACCGGGTGGCCTACGACGCGCAGTGGCGCGGACGGCGCTTCACCGTCGTGGACACGGGCGGCTGGGATCCCGACGCGGAGGGTCTGGCAAAGGCGGTGAGCGCTCAGGCCGAGATCGCAGTAGCGGCAGCCGACGCCGTCCTGTTCGTCGTCGACGCCACCATCGGTGCGACCGACAGCGATGAGGCTGTGGTCCGGGTCCTGCGCAAGGCAAAGAAGCCGGTCGTGCTCGTGGCCAACAAGGTCGACGACGCTCGCGGCGAAGCCGACGCCGCCGAGCTGTGGAGCCTGGGCCTGGGTGAGCCGCATGCCGTTTCGGCGCTGCATGGCCGGGGCAGCGGTGACCTGCTCGACGTGGTCCTGGCCGCGTTGCCGCAGACCCCAGCCGATCGGTACGACGAGCAGGCCGGCCCTCGGCGGGTCGCCCTCCTGGGCCGTCCGAACGTCGGCAAGAGCTCGCTGCTCAACCGCCTGATCGGCGAGACCCGCGTCCTCGTGGACAGCGTCGCTGGAACGACGCGCGACCCCGTGGACAGTCTCGTCGAGGTGGGCGGCGAGACCTGGCGCTTTGTCGACACGGCCGGCTTACGTCGCCGCGTGTCCCACGCATCCGGCGCGGAGTACTACTCGAGCCTGCGCACCCAGTCCGCGCTGGACGCCGCCGAGGTTGCGGTCGTCCTGCTCGATGCCAGCGAACCCGTCAGCGAGCAGGACCAACGCGTCATCGCGATGGTCGTGGAGGCCGGCCGGGCCCTCGTCCTGGCGTTCAATAAGTGGGACCTCGTCGATGAAGACAGGCGGCCGGTGCTGGCGAAGGAGGTCGATCGCGACCTCGCTCGCGTGGCCTGGGCGCCGCGGGTCAACGTGAGCGCCCTGACCGGGCGGGCCGTGGACAAGTTGTCGCCGGCGCTGCACACGGCGCTGGCGGGGTGGGAGACGCGTATCCCGACCGGGCGGCTCAACACCTGGATCGGGGAGCTGGTCGCCGCGACGCCTCCGCCGGTGAGGGGCGGCAAGCAGCCCAAGGTCCTGTTCGCGACGCAAGCCGGGACCCGTCCACCGCGGTTCGTGCTGTTTACGAGCGGCTTCCTCGAGGCCGGCTACCGAAGGTTCATCGAGCGTCGTCTCCGTGAGGACTTCGGCTTCGACGGCACGCCGGTCGAGGTTAGTGTCCGCGTGCGCGAAAAGGGTCGGGATCGAGCCTGACCGGCGCCACTGGTAGGGTTCTGGCGCTCCCGACGCCACGTGGCGAGCGGGTGCCGGGATGTGGCGCAGCTTGGTAGCGCACTTGACTGGGGGTCAAGGGGTCGCAGGTTCAAATCCTGTCATCCCGACAGAGAAAGCGCAGGTCAGGAGTGCCCGGAGCGTCGCCAGGAGCCGGGACTGTTATCCGTCGGGACCCTAACCGGGACCCTAAGTGCGCAGCGGACTCTGACGCACGACCGCGGACGCTGGCGACCCAGGTCGGACGACCTTTGGGCTCATAAACTAGAGGTCGTAGGTTCAAATCCCGCCCCCGCTACAAGGATCGTCGCAGGTCAAAGCCATGATCACCAGAGATGGATGATTCTGGCCCTGATCCGTATGTAGGCAGGATGTAGGCAAACACCGCCAGCGGCACTCCGCGGATTCGGCCGGACGCTGGCGGACCGAGGTCCCG
>JANLPD010000170.1:0-11838 GCA_031367045.1 Frankiales bacterium
TGGAGATGGTGACGGCGGCCGGGCGAGCGGCGTGGCGGGTGCTGGAGATCGACGTGGACTACCTTCCGCGGACGGGCCGGTCCAAGGTGACGGGCACCGCGCGGGGGACGCTCCGCGCGGTCCGCGACATGCGCCGCGTGCTGCGGGAGTACCGCTGAGGTAGTTGGGATTGCGCTGTCCCGGCCCTTCGTACGCTGTCCCGGCCAGTCGCGGCCCGTTGGGACTGCGGCTTGCCGTCGGTGACTCAGCTTCGTGCACCCGGGTCGATGCGGAGGGTTGGCCAGGACAGCCGGGTCGCCAATGCACGCGAGTGAGATCTTTTCGGCGCGCGCCCTCCGATATTGAGCGTGCCTTGCGTGCAGTTGCGCCACGCGAGGCACCGCTCGCGTGCATCTGAATCCCACTCTGGCTCGGCTTTCGCCCCTCCCGGCCGCAGCGCAGCCTCCGCCGCCCCCGCCCGGGCGCGGCCCCAGCCGCGCCGCCCGACCGCGCCCGCGGCCCGTCGCTGAGCTCATGGGGTAAGCGCTGGCGGATGGTCAGGCGGCCTTGTCGCTGGCCCGGCTGATCCCGGTCCGCAGCGCAAAGATCAGTGCGGAACCCAGGAACAGCAGCCCGCTGATGGCCAACCAACGGCCGAGGAACGGTGACAGGTCGAGCCCGCTTGCCCGGAAGTACGGCCCCTCGCCGCGCCGAAAAATGACCGGGGTGAAGACGAGCAGCAGCAGGCCCGACAACAACGTGGGGACGCGCACGTAGTTGATTGTCGAGGAGGTAATGCGGTCGTCGCGGGGCCCGCGACGAAACAGTTCGGACACCGAGCGGTCGCACAGAGCGTAGAGCGGGAAGAGCACGAGGTCGTGCAACACCACGGCGCCGACGAACCAGATCGCCGTGCGAAGGGGCAGCGGGCCGCGCGAGACCTGCAGTGCGACGAAAGCCGCAACGGCAAAGCAGCCGAGCAGCGAGAGAAGGTGCAGGGGCGAGGCGCCGTACAGCCTGCGGAAGCGCGCGATCACGGGCCCTGCAAAGTGATCTTGCGGACCCACTTGGTGTTGTGGACGCCGGGCAGCGCCGGCACGATGACGCGCGCCGGATAGCCGTGGTCAGGGGACAGGTCCACGCCGTTCACCTTCAGCGCCAGCAGTGAGTCGGCTGCCATCACCTGATTTCGGTTCAGCACGGCGCGGGCGAACACTCCCCGCTTCTCCAGCGACAGGACCTCGGCGGAGGCGAAGTTGCCGCCGACCATCTCGGCGAGGTCGCGAAGCCGTACGCCGGTCCACGTCTGCATGGTGGACCAGCCCTCGACGCAGGCGATTGGCAGCCGCGCCGTGTGCTGGGGGAGCGCCAGCAGCTGCTCGCGGGTGAGCTGGATCTCCCTGCCGCCCACCAGCACCAGCCGGTAGGTCGCGCCCGTGTCCACCGCCGTGATGCCAGCCGTCCGGGCGGTCCGGTTTACCTGGAAGTCGGTCGGCCCGTCGCCGTAGGACTGGCCGCGGGGTGAGAGCAGGGCGAGGCTGCGCGGGCCGACGGTCTCGCCGATGGTGACGACGGTGATGAGCGCACTTGCGCCGCCCACCAGGCCGAGCAACCCGCGGCGGGACATCGTCGCGGGGGCCGGATCGGTGGCGACGAGCCCATGCACGTCCAGCGGCTCGGGTTCGGTGCGGGTGAGCGGCGTCCTCAGCTCGTCGCGGAGCCGCCGCGTTTTCAGTGAGCGTCGCATCGTCGGAAACTTCAGCGCGACATGGGAGATGAATGCGGCGATGAAGACCCAGGCGCCGTAGTAGTGGGCCGTGTAGAAGTCGAATCCGAACACGTAGTCGTACTGGGTATTGAGGACACCCGTTGCGAGCTCGAACAGGATGCTGCCGACGAGCAGGGCGAGCGACGTGCGCTCGACGAGCTGTGCCAAAGACCTGGCTGGCGGCCAGGTGAACAACTTGGGGATGACCGACCAGAGCTTGGCCAGCACGATCGGGATGAGCGCGAAGCCGAGTGCGACGTGGGTGCCCTGGTTCAGCCGGTACAGCCAGACCGGATGAGTGGGCCAGGCGAAGTGCGGCAGGCGCAGGCCGTGCACGTTCGCAGGGAATGCGTTGCCAGCGATCTGCGGCTGGTAGGCGATGTAGGACAGCAGGCCGGTGATGATGACGATCGGCAGGGACAGCAGCAGGACGAGTCCGAAGACCGATGTGAGCCACGGTCCGCGAATCGGGCTGCGCCACACGGAAGGCTGGAAGATCTTCAGCGGCGGGCGCAGGCGCTCCAGCGCCTTCCACAGCGGCGCCGGATATCCGAAGCCGCCGTTCTGTGCCGAAGGGTCTCCAGCAGAAGGGCCATCCTCAGCAGAATGGCGATCCTCGACAGTAGTCACTTCAACAGCCTAGGAGCAGCTCGGCGAACCAGCGGCCCTCGGCGCACCACGACTCGTTGACGGTCATCCTGGCCTTCGAGGCGACCTGACCGATGTCCGCGGCGCTGACGTGCGCCCAAGGAAACCAGCTGCTCTCGCGACCGGCAGATGTCTCGATCCGGACGTGCAACCGCGAGGTCTGGACCCAGGGAGCGTCCAGCTCGACGAGCACGTTGCCCGTGCACAGGGCGCCGGCACGGGCAAGCAGCATGACGGGGTCGCCGCCGATGCCGATGTTGCCGTCGGCGAGCAGGACCGTCGCCCATCGGGTGTCGTCGAGGATCTCGTCGTAGATCGAGGCATGCAGAACAGGCGTGCCACCGGTGCTGGCGAGGGCAACTGCTACCGGCGCGACATCGACGCCTAGGCAGTCGATCCTGCGGGCGACGAGGGCTCGGGTCAGGCGCCCGGGGCCGCAGCCGATGTCCAGAGTCGGGCCGGTGCAGCGCGACAAGAGAGCGTCGTCGGCGGGAGAGGCCGCCGCGATCCAGCGGGGCAGGTCGAGGGCTATCCGGCGGCCGTCCTCGTAGCGGAGCCAGGTGGTGAAGGCGCTGCCGTCGTCGTGAAGAGAGGTCAGAAGTCCCTCGCCGTACAGCTCCATCGGGCTTGCGCTCATGCGGTTACCAACCCGAGAGTGCGCGCTATGCCGGAAAGGGCGCTGGTTGAGCTTGTTTGCGCCGCCACGAGGGCGACGTCCTCGACGTGGTCGATGTCCTTGAGCACAGGAAGAACGCTAGGTCGCAGACCCAGCTCTGCAAGGCGTTGTCGCTGGGACGATCCGGTGACGTCCACCGACATCGGCACCCCCTCGAAGGCACCGGGCAGCGGTGCGTGCAAGCCCAGGGCCCACCAGCCACCGTCCTCGGCGAGGCCGAGGACGCCGTCGGCACTGTCGAGCAGCTGCTGGGCAGCCCGGCTCAACAGCTCTGCTGTGACCTGCGGGGTGTCCATGCCGATAAGCAGCATCGGGAGCGCGCAGGTGTCCCACGCCTCGTCGAACGCGCTGGCGAGCCGACGGCCGAGGTCGCCGTCGGTCTGCGCCAAGACATCAAAGTCTTGGCGGATAAAGGCCTTGGGGTCGCCGTCGAGCACGAGAACCCGTCGGGCGACTGGTGTGCAGGCGACGGCAGCCAGGGTGTCGCAGAGCGACGCTCTGGCGACCTCCGCGGCCTGATCAGGCGTGAGAGCAGGCGACAGGCGCGTCTTGACCCGACCAGGGACAGGCTCTTTGGCCAGGACGAGCAGCTGCACCTGGTGAGGGGCGATCACGAGCCCTCCTCGGACGACGTTCGGGTCAGGGAATGCCAACAGCGGGCAGGGGCTTTGACGCCCCTACCCGCTGTTGGGCCGTCCAGTACTACTTCGTGTTGAGCGTGATCTTGGCGATGCCGACCTTGAAGAACTCGGCCAGGGCGGTGGTCTTGTAGGTCTTGTTGAGCAGGTCCGCGGCGTCCTTGGTCAAGGAGACGGTGGTGCCGTTCAGCACGGCGGTGCCATCGGTGTTGACGACGAGCGGCTGCAGGGTGGAGCCGTCCAGGAAGAACAGCTTGGCACCCTTGACGACCGACGCGCCGTTGGCGGTCACGTCACCGGTGAGGACGGAGCCGCCCGGGTCCACGACGAAGTTCTCCAGGCCGACCTTGGTCTTGCCGTCAGTCAGCGACAGGCCGGAGCCATCGTGCTTGATCGAGCCGGTGACGTAGGGGTCCTTCGTACCGGGCTTGTAGTACGTCGCACTGCCACCCGTGATCGGGAAGGTGAGCACGGCGCCGTCGAGCTTCGCGCCGCCGATGAGGCCGGGGGTGAGCTTCAGGCTCGTGAGGCCGGCGAGGAACATCGGGTCGAGGGTGACCTGGGTCATCTTGCCAGAGAGGTTCTGGATGTCGGCGACCGGCGAGGCGGCGGCCTTCGGGGTGCTGGCAGGCGTGCTGCTGGCGCCACAGGCGGAAAGAGTGACGGCCAGGGCGCCGGCGAGCACGAGGCCGCCGACCTTCTTGTTGACGAGCATGAGGGTTTCCTCCAGGGGGTCCGGGGTCGAGCGGATCACTGTGACGTTCGCGGCCCGGGCCGTGGCGGTTCGGTCTCGATCGCCAAGAGCGTTGTGACGCCTTGCACAGGCGCCGCCCCTTGGCCTGGCCCGAACGCCTCGCGCGTCGTCCGTGTGGTGAGGTGGCGGCCGTCTGCCTGGAGGTCGTCCGTGGTCGTTCGTGCCGCCTTGGCCCTGCTCGCCCTGTCCTTCGTCCTCGCTTCCTGCGCGACCAGCACACCCCAGACGGGTCCGCAGCCATTGCGTGCGGCACCCGAGCCGGCCCGTGCGGCAGCCCCGAAGAACCCGCCGGCGGGCCGGGTCGTCTCCTTCGGCGGAGGCCGACCCGAGGGGATGATCGCGGATCCTGTCAGCGGGCTCGTCCTCGTCGGTCTGCGTAGCCCGGACCGCGTTGCGCTGATCGACCCGACGACGGGCAGCGTCCGCACCTCGCTCGTCTACGGCTCGGCGCGCCACCTCGAGCTGGTCCCGGGCGGCGGCGCTGTGATCGTCCCAGGGGAGGACTCGGACCTGCTGAGCACCTACGATCTGCCCACGATGCAGGTGCGGTCCGTCGTCAAGGTGCGCCGCCAGCCGCACGACGTGGCGGTCACCGCCGACGAGACGCTCTACGCCGCCGACGAGTTCGGCGGCTCGGTATCCGTCGTGCGCTTCGGTCGGGTCGTGAAGACCTTCAACGGCCTGCTCCAGCCCGGCGGCGCAGCCGGCAACGGCGATGTCGGCGCTGTCGTCGACGTCCGCTCGCGGTTCACCCATTTCTACCGGGGCGACAGCGAGGTCGCGCGCCTGCTCTCCGGTGACGGCCCGACGCATGCGCTCGCGCTTGGCAAGGACGGCATCCTCGTCACCGACACAACGGGCGGTCGGCTCTACCGCTACAGCACCGACGGGACGCCCAAGCAGGTCGAGGTGCTCGATCTGCCCGGACGGCCGTACGGCACGGCGTACGACGCCAAGCGCGGCCGCGTCTTCATCACGGCCACCGAGCGCAACGAGCTCGTCCAGCTGTCCTTGACGCCCGCCGGCCTGAAGGTCGTCCGGACCTACCCGACCGTTCGCGACGCCTACTCCGTCGCCGTCGACAGCAAGACCGGCCGGGTCTTCATGTCGAGCGAGATCGACAGCACACTGCAGATCGTCGACCCGATGCCGTGATCGCCAGCCGGACCCGTCTCCTCGGGGCCGTCACCCTGACGGCTGGCGCGGTCGAGGTGTGGCTGGCCCACCGGACCGCCCTGCCCGGCGGCATCCTGGCGCGGCGCGGCACGCTGTTCGCCGAGGTCTGCGCCTGGTGGGCGGCCTACGGCGTGGCGCTGTGGTGCGTGCTCCGGCTGCCGCGCCGCAGTGCGCTGGTGATCGCGCTGGGACTCGCGGTCGTCGTACGCCTGGCGAGCTTTTCGGACAAGGCGCCCCTGTCGGACGACCTCTACCGCTACGCCTGGGACGGGATCGTGCAGACGCATGGCATCGACCCCTACCGCTACCCGCCGAAGGCCGAGGAGCTGCGCGGTCTTCGCGAGGACTGGCTGTGGCCGCCGGAGCTGGCGGGCGAGAAGCGCCAGACGCTGCTCAACCGGGCCGGCGTGCGCACGATCTACCCGCCCGTGGCGGAGGCGTGGTTCACCGTGGAGCACCAGGTCGTCCCGCTCTCGACCCGGGACAAGGGCTACGAGGCGATGGGCCTGCTGCTGGATCTCGCCGTGCTCGCCGCACTGCTGGCCATGCTCCGGGCCCGGGGCCTGGACGCGCGCTGGGCAGCGGCCTGGGCGCTGTGTCCGCTGCCCGTCCTGGAATCGGTGCAGAACGCTCATGTCGACACCTTGGCCGTGCTGCTCGTGCTCGGTGGCTTTGCACTGGCCAGGAAGCGCAGAACCCTCGCTGCAGCAGGCCTTATCACGGCGGCGGCCCTCGTGAAGGTCTACCCGGGCCTGCTCCTGGTACCACTGCTGCGCGAGCGGGGTCGCCGCGTGCAGGTCGTCGCGCTCGCTGCCGGCCTGGCCGTGCTGTCCTACCTGCCCCACGTGCTGGCCGTCGGGTTACAGGTGATCGGCTACCTACCGGGCTACCTGAAAGAGGAGAAGTACGGCGAGGGCACGCGCTACCTGCTCGTCGGGCTGACCGGCCTGCGCGCGACGCCCGCCACGGTCGTGGTGGTGCTGGCCCTGCTGGCACTGGTGGCCTGGGTGCTGCGCCAGGACCTGCCGCTCCCCGAGGCGTCGCTGCGCCTGCTCGTGGGGGTCTTCCTGCTGGTGACCCCGGTGCAGCCGTGGTACTCCCCGCTGCTGCTCGCCTGCATTGTGCTCTGCGGCGCGTGGGAGGTGCTGCCGCTGGCCTTCGCGGCCTACCCGCTGTTCTTCGCGACCATCCTGGACGGGCCGGCTGTGCTCGCCGGGCGGGTGTCGTTCGGTGTTGCCGCGCTGGTGCTGCTCGCGGTCAGCGGCTGGCAGCGCCGGTCGCCGGGAAGCGGTCCAGGTGGTGGCGCTCGGCGTACTTCTGCTCCGGCATCAGCAGCTGCTCCCCGGAGCCCTTCGCCCGGCTGAGTTCCCCCGCCAGCTGCTGGCACTGCGTCCCGAACGTCCGGTAGCCGCTCTGCCAGACGAGGTAGACAGCGCCCTTCGCGCGGCTCGCGGCCGCCGCCCCGAACGCCACCGGGTCCGCCGTGGCGTTGCGCGCTTCGTAGTCGCGCCAGTCGATCCGCTCGGGATGGCCGAAGCTCGGATAGACGGCCTGGTCGACGCCGGCCGGCAGGAGCCGGCTCACGGCCGGGCCCAGCTGGTCGGGGCAGTAAAGGACGAGGTCGCCGGGTAGCAGCCGGGCCCGCAGCTCGGCGGCGACGGTCGCCGCCTGGGTGCGGGGGGTGAACAACTGCAGGCGGGCCACCCCTGTTGCGGCGGTGGCGACGACCAGCACCAGCACCAGCACCCTTGCCCGGGGGGCCAGAGTGGCCAGGCCGAGGGCGGCCAGCAGAAGGGCCGGAACGACAGCGACCGAGCTGTAGCGGTAGGCGTAGCCGGACTGCAGCGCCATGCCGGTGCCGATGCCGAGGACAAGGGTGCCTAACGCGACGCCGAGCAACGCGCGGGCGGTGGGCTCCACCGGCAGATGCACTGTGAGCGCGGCCCGGTCGTCGGGACCGCGTGCGGCGCGACCGAACAGACCGACGGCGATCAGGCCCAGCAGTACGACGAAGAGCAGCTCGCCGGAGGCGGTCGCGCCACCGGCCCACTCGCGGACGGTGAGCAGGACGGCCTCGGTCCCGGGCGGTTTCGCCCACGGCGTACCGGTATGGCGCACCTGGTAGCGGAACGTCGGCAGCCACGGCACAAACAACAGCAAGCCGAACGCGAGGGCGATGCTCACTCGACGAAAGCTCGGAGCCGCGGCGCCTCGAACGCTGTGGGCCAGCAGCACGAGCCCGAGGGCGGCGAGCAGGAAAAGCGACCAATAGTGCGTGTAGAGCAGCAGGGCGGCGATCACGGGGACGGGCAGCAGCCGGGGGACGCTCGGGGTGTCCAGCGCGCGCAGCACCGTGAGCCCGAGCAGCAGCACCTCCAGGACGACAAGGGAGTACATCCGCGCCTCGGTCGCGTAGTGGACGGCGAACGGGCTGGCGGCCAGCAGCAGCACGGCGCACCAGCCGGTCGTGCGGTCGCGCAGGCGGGTGCCGACGGCCCACGCCAGCGGGAGCGACAGGACGCCGAAGACCGCGGACAGCAGGCGCACCTGCTGGTCACCGTCCCCGAAGAACCGGATCCAGACATGCAGCAACGCGTAGTAGAGCGGGGGAGAGCCGTCCACGCGCAGCGCGTCGCGGAGCTCGGACAGCGGGAGCTGGGCGATGCTGACCGATAGGGCCTCGTCCAGCCACAGGGCCGAGTCGACGTAGCAGCGGGCAACGGTGAAGGTGGTCAGCACAAGCGCCACGCCGAGCACCGTGGCCACCGACGGACGCCGGTGTGGGAGCGTCGGTGCCGACGAGCTCGCAGGCGCAGACACGTGCGCAGGCTACGTGCAGACATCGGGAGGACGAGCGGCGTGACCCAGGTCGTCGCGCCGCCATCGGCTGGGCGCGAGACCTCCACCTCGGGACGGATCTCGCTACGGGAGCGGCTGCGCCGCCCGCCCTGGCCCGATGTGCTGGCCTCGTGGTTGACCGTGCGGGCCGTTGTCCTTCTCGCGCTGGTGATGTCGACGCTGCTCCGTCGTGAGCTCCAGGCGCGCTACGGCGTGCAGCTCCCGACGACAGGGCTGCTCGGCTGGGACGCCGACTGGTACCGGCGCATCGCCGAGCGCGGCTACGACGGGGCCGGCCGCGAGTCCCTGCGTTTCTTCCCCGCCTTCCCGCTGCTCGTTCGGGTGGTGTCGTGGCCGCTCGCCGGCTCGGTCCCGGCGGCGTTGCTCCTGCTCGCGAACGGCAGCGCCATCGGCTACGCCTGGCTCGTGCACCGGCTGGCCCTGCGCGAGGGTCTGGGCGACCAGGTGGCCCGGCGGGCCGTCTGGGTCCTCGCCCTGGCGCCGGCCGGCTTCGTGCTCGTCATGGGCTACACCGAGGCCGTCTACGGCGTGCTGGTCGTCGGGGTCTTTCTCGCCGCCCGGGACCGGCGCTGGCTGCTCGTTGCCGGCCTGGGGCTGGTGGCGGGGGCCTCCCGCCCGACCGGGGTCCTGCTCGCGCTCCCCGTCCTCGTGGAGGCGTGCCGTGCGTTGCGGGGCGCTCCCGTGCGGGACCTTGCTGTCCGCGCGCTGGCCGTCGCGGCACCGGCGGCCGGCCTCGCGTCGTACCTGCTGTGGGTAGGGGTGAACTACGGCGACGCGAGGCTGCCGTTCAGCCTGCAGTCAGACCGTAGGCTGCGCGGCGGGACCTTCTACAACCCGATCCCGGAGCTGTGGCGGGTCGCCAGCGGCGCGGCGGCGCATGACGGTCCCGTAACAATCTTGATGCACCTCCCGGTGCTGATCACCTGCGTGGCGCTGACGGTCGTAGTGGCCCGCCGGCTACCCGCGTCGTACACGGCATTCACGCTTGCCACACTGGCCCTTGCACTCACCGCGAAGCGCCTCTCGTCCTTCGAGCGCTATACAGGAAGTGCCGTCCCGCTGCTGCTCGCCGCGGCGCTCGTGGTGACCGGGAACACGCGCCCGAAGGTGGCGCTGGTCCTGGGTGGGGTGTCCCTCGCTGGGTACGCTCTGCTTGCCTTCACGCGCCTTCTGGTGCCCTGAGGGTTGCACCATCTCTCGCCGGGAACGTCGTCCTGCGAGCCCGCCGTGCCGCTCAGACATGGGCGTTCGGCTCGAGACATGGAGTGCGCGTGCCACAGATCGAACCCGTCGTCGTCATCGGGGCAGGCCCTGCCGGGCTCACTGCTGCCTACGAGCTGGGCAAGGCCGGGCACCCTGCCGTCGTGCTCGAGGCCAGTGACGTCGTCGGTGGCATCAGCCAGACTGTCGAGCGGGACGGCTGGCGGTTCGACATCGGCGGCCACCGCTTCTTCACCAAGGTCCCCGAGGTCGAGGCCTTGTGGCACGAGATCTTGCCGGACGAGGAGTTCCTGCTCCGCCCGCGGATGAGCCGGATCTTCTACCAGGGCAAGTTGTACGACTATCCGCTCAAGGCCAGCAACGCGCTTCGCAACCTCGGCATCATTGAAGCCGTCCGCTGCGTCTTGTCCTACCTGCTGGTGCGCCTGCACCCGCCTAAGGATCAGAGCAACTTCGAGGGCTGGGTGGCTGCCCGCTTCGGCTGGCGGCTCTACCGGATCTTCTTCAAGACCTACACCGAGAAGGTGTGGGGCGTGCCCGCGACCGCTATCCAGGCGGACTGGGCAGCTCAGCGCATCAAGAACCTCTCGCTGCTGTCCGCGATCACCAACGCGCTGCTCCCCAAGCGCAACCAGAAGGAGATCGCCAGCCTCATCGAGGAGTTCCAGTACCCGATGCTCGGGCCTGGACTCATGTGGGAGCGGTGCGCCGAGCACGTCGAGGCGCAGGGCGGCACGGTGCTGATGCAGTCGCCGGTGATCGCCATCGAGCGCGATGAAGACGGCGCCGCAGCCGTCGTCGCCCGCACGCCGGAGGGCGGGCGGATGCGGCTCGGCGCGGCTCACGTCGTGTCGTCCATGCCGATCGGGCAGCTCGTCAAGTCGATGGACCCCCCGGCCCCTGCCGAGGTGGTCGCCGCCGCGGACGACCTGCGCTATCGGGACTTCCTGACCGTCGCGCTCGTCGTGCCGGAGGAGTTCAGCTTCCCCGACAACTGGATCTACATCCACGAACCGGGTGTCAAGGTCGGGCGGATCCAGAACTTCGGTTCCTGGTCTCCGTTCCTGGTTAAGGACGGCCGTACCTGCCTCGGGCTGGAGTTCTTCGTCGACGAGGGCGACGAGCTGTGGGAGATGGCCGACGCCGACCTGGTGGCGCTCGGCGCCAAGGAGCTCGCCCACCTCGGGCTCGTCACGGGTGACGTCGTCCAGAGCGGCTACGTCGTCCGGATGCCCAAGGCCTACCCCGTCTACGACGAGCACTACAAGCGCAACGTTGACGTGCTGCGGACCTGGCTGGCCGCCGCGGTGCCCAACGTGCACCCGGTCGGGCGCAACGGCATGCACCGCTACAACAACCAGGACCACAGCATGTTCACCGCGCTGCTCACGGCCAAGAACATCCTCGGTGCCAACCCCCCGCACGACGTCTGGGACGTCAACGTCGAGGAGGACTACCACGAGGAGCAGCGCACCGCGCTGCCGTCCACAGCGCGTGGCACTGGGCGGGATGCCCCGATCATCCCGCGCGACGCCAAGGAGCGTGCCGCCTAGTTCGAAGTTCCGAGTCCGACGTTCCGAGTCCGAAGTTCCGAGTCCGAAGTTCCGAGTCAGAGCAGCTCGAGAAGGACGGCGGACTGCCCGTCGGTCTCGACCTGGTCCGGGGCAAAGACGAAGCCCTGCTCGCTGGACAGCAGCACCGACGTCGGGGTCCCGGGCAGGCTGATGACCTGGCGGTGAGCGGCCAGGTTGCAGGCGAGAGCAACGCGCCCCCGGCGTACGACAATCCAGCGCGCCTCCTCGTCCCACATCACGCTGACGCCGTCCCGTCGCCCGTCTGACAGCTCGGGCCGGACCCGGCGCAGGGCCACCAACGAGCGATACCACCCGAGCAGCCGGGCCGCCCGCTCGTCGCCGAGCTCGGACCAGTCGAGGGTGGAGTCCCGAAAGGTCTGCTCGGACTGCGGGTCGGGGAGGTCCTCGGCTGGCCAGCCATGTCGCGCGAACTCGGCGCGCCGGCCGGCGCGTACGGCGTCGCCGAGCGCGCCCTCGTGGTCGCTGAAGAACCGCCATGGCCGGCGGGTGCCCCACTCCTCGCCCATGAACAGCATCGGGGTGCA
>JANLPD010000189.1:0-1986 GCA_031367045.1 Frankiales bacterium
CCGAGGTGAACGCGGCGTGCAGCTCCGCGGACACATCGACCAGCGCGAGGCTGTGCGCTGGCGGATGACGACGGTCACTCGGGCAGCCCCGCGATCAGCGTGACGAAGGCGCCCGTCTGCACGAACTGGCCGCCTGGTTGACGACATCGACCCGCTGCTCCACGACTCCCGCCCTAGCTTGGAGGTCAGACGGGCGCTGACCACCGTCGTGACTGCGGTGATCGTGTCCCCGATGGAGACGGGGCTCCTGAACAACCATGACCTGATGTCGGCGAAGGCGCGACGACGCCGTAGAACACGCCCCTCTGCTGGCGCAGGCCCGTGGCCACGGAGAGGACGAGCAGGCCGTGGACGACCCGGCGGCCGAACGGCCCAGCAGCGGCGAATATCTCGTCCACGTGCAATGGGTTGAAGTCACCGGTAAGCCCGGCGAACGACACGACATCGGCCTCCGTGATGGTCCGGCGCTGCGTCACCCACTGGCGGCCGACCCTCATGTCCTCGAAGTAGCAGCGTGCGGGAGCACCTCGGAGTCGGGGCTGGTCACAGGATCGCCATCGCGTTCGCAGGAGAGCTCAGACCGCCGGGGACCGGCAGCGGGACGGAGACGAACATGAACTCGTAGCGACCGATCGCGGCGCAACGGGCGGCCAGCGCGTCGAAGTCGAGCAGCTCTCCGATCACGACCCCGAGCATGGGCAGCAGACGCCGGTGCAGGAAGCCGTCCTCGGGGTTGCCGGGTGCGCGCTCGAAGCCCGGGTTGTCGGTAGTGACGGCGCCGGCTCTGGTGTTCCAGAGGAACCGGGCCATGTCGGCGTTCGCCCGCAGGCCGGAGAACCTGGACGACAGCTCGGCCTCCGCCCTCCCGGCACTTGTCAGCCCGCGATAGGCGGCGACCCACCCGGTACGCACGCACAGGATGTCGCCCTGGTGCAAGGAGACGCCCTCGTCGTCCGCGACCTGTTGGAGCACGAGCGCATCGACGGCGTCCCCGGCCATCGGGGCGAGAGGCTTGCCCTGACGCTCCGCCCAGCCGGCCACGTCGAGCAGCACCCCGCGACCAGCGATGCCACGTCGGGCGAGGTGCTCGATGCTCAGCGCGTCGCCGGCGCCCTCGAGGTCTGTGACGCCGCCGTAGAACCCGCGCTCACGGGCGCGGACATGCCGGAAGCCGTCCCACTGCGAGGAGCACTGCGGGTTGTAGGAGTGGAGGACGTCCTCGAAGGTGTTGCGGTCCGTGGCGTGGACGGTGAGGCGCCACTGCTCACGTCCGAACAGGGGTGGATCGATCTCGCCGAGCGACAGGTTCAGGGGGATCCACTCCCCCAGGGAGACGGTGGCTGCTGCGGCCAGCACCGCCTCGGCCGTCACCAGGGACATCGTGCCGAGGTTGGGGTCCAGGAGCCCCCACGAGTGCGGAAGGTTTAGGACCTCGTCGACCGGGAGGTCGTCGTAGTCGGGCGTCATGCCTCACCTCAGGTCCTCGACTCGTCCCCGCTGACCGGTGCCAGCCGTTCTGTCTGTCCGTCGAAATCTACCAAGCGGTTGGTATAAGTCAAAGCTCGACGGCCGGCGCCATGTCAGGGCGAGCGCGGCCAGGAGAGGCGGAGCAGCGGCTGCTGGGTCACCGTCATGCTCAGCCGGCCTTCGCGGTTGAAGATGCGTCCGGTCGTGAGGGCACGCCCGTCCTTCAGCACTGGGAACCCGTCAACTCGCTCTCACTTGTTGTCCGAGGGTCACGAGGGCCGAGGCGACCCCTTCGGCATCGGCCGCCCTACCTGGGCGATACCAGTCCGGCAGTCCTATCAAGGCGGCCCAAATGAACAGGGACGCCGTACGAGGCTCGACCGTAGAGTCGACGCTGCCTTCCTCCTGCTCGGCGATGATTGTCGACCGAAGACTAAGGAGCGCCACCGCGCGCACCCGGCTGAGCGGGGCCCGTCGACGGCCATGCCCGACGGGAGCACCGGTGGGGCCCATAGAGCG
>JANLPD010000190.1:0-2205 GCA_031367045.1 Frankiales bacterium
GGCGCACGCAGACTGACCGGGTCTTGAGCGAAGCGGCCGGCGATGAGATCATCGAGATTGCTTGCCGTCGACTTCGCTCGTCCCCGGCTGCGATGCTGTTGCGTGTGCTCTCCGTCGACTGGACCAGCGTCCGGCTGTTCCTGCACGTGCTCGCTGCGACGATCTGGGTTGGCGGCCAACTGACACTGGCCAGTCTCGTCCCCGTGCTGCGCTCCCTAGGCGTCGGCGCGCCGGCGCTCGCAGCTCGCCGGTTCAACCTGATCGCCTGGCCGGCCTACATCGTCCTGCTAGCCACCGGCGCATGGAACGTCGTTGCCGAGCGCGACCAGCTGCACGGCCGCTACGCGACCACGTTGGCGATCAAGCTCGCCGTCGTTGTCGCGTCCGGGTTGGCCGCCTTCTTGCACACTCGGGCGCGTACGCCGTCCCGCGTCGCGATGTTCGGCGCGCTGAGCGGGCTGTCGGCGCTGGCGGCGCTGTTCCTGGGGATCCTGCTGGCCGGCTGAGCACCTCGCGAGCCCGCCCACGCGTCCAGGTTTGATCATCGTGTCCCGGACTGAGCGGCGCCCATCCCCCGGCCCGGACACAATGATCTTGCTCCGCCAGCTATCCACCGGCGGAGGTGATCATCGTGTCCGGGCGCAGACGGGGGCAGGTCACCGCGGCGGACACAATGATCACAGCGGTCGCCGGCAAAGTCGCGCGTCGGGCACCCGCGACCAGGTGCTGCCTGCAGTCAGCGGGTGTCGTCGTTCGGCGGAAGACCTGCGCTGCGCTGGGTGTCGGCCTCGACAGCACCGACGCGCCTCGAGCCGCCGGGCGACCCGAGCGGGGCGTCCCGGCCGGGCAGTACCTCGGCGAAGAAGGCCCTGTTGTCGCCCAGCTCCTCCACCTTGTCGGCCGGCAGGGTCCGGTCGGGGTAGATGGCGTCCACCGGACAGACCGGCTCGCAAGCCCCGCAGTCGATGCACTCCTTGGGGTGGATGTAGAGCTTTCGGTCCCCCTCGTAGATGCAGTCGACAGGGCACTCCTCGATGCAGGACATGTCCTTGATATCGACGCAGCTCGAGGTGATCACGTAGGTCATGCGGCCGGGCCCTCCAGCTGCTCCGTCGAGTGGCCCGGGAACACGGTGGCCTCGGGGTCGATCACGGTGGCGGCGTTGTTCACCGCCGTCGCAGCCTCCCCGAACCCGACCGAGATCAGGCGGACCTTGCCCGGGTACTCGGTGATGTCGCCCGCCGCAAACACACGCGGCAGATTTGTCGCCATCGTCGTGTCGACAATGATGTGGCGCTCGCGCACGTCCAAGCCCCAGGCCTCCAGCGGCGTGATGTCCGCGGTGAACCCGAGCGCGGCCACAATCGCCTGCGCCGGAAGGTCGCGTGACTCCTTGGTCTTGACATCGGTGACGGTCACCGACGCCAGCTCCGTCCTGCCGTTGACGGCGACGACCTGCGCCGGAGTGACGACATCGATTCCGGAGTCGCGCAGCAGCTTGACCGAGTGCGCGTGGGCCCGGAACTCAGCGCGTCGGTGGACGAGGGTGACAGAGGTGGCGACGTCCTCGAGGCCAAGCGCCCAGTCGACGGCGCTGTCCCCGCCGCCGACCACCACGACGTCCTTGCCGGCGTAGGGCAGGTACGTCGGGACGATGTACTCCAGCCCCCGGCCCACCCAGCCCGCGCCGCCGGGCAGCGGCCGTGGGTTGAAGGTGCCGATGCCGCCGGTGACGATGACGGCCTTGGCGCGAATCGTCGTACCGGAGTCCGTGCCGATGAGCACTGCGCCCGCAACCTGTTCGTAGGACACGGCCTGCTGACCCAGCAGGTAGCGCGGCAGGAAGGGCGCGGCCTGCGCCACAAGGTTCTCGACCAGGTCCTTGCCGCGCACGGCTGGGAAGCCGGCGATATCGAAGATCATCTTCTCGGGGTAGAGCGCGGTCACCTGGCCGCCCGCCTCAGGGAGGGCGTCGACGATCGCGGTCGTCAGCCCCCGGAAGCCGGCGTAGTCGGCGCCGTAGAGCCCGGACGGGCCCGCGCCGACAACGAGCACGTCGACCTCGACCTCCGGCTGCGCGGACTGCGCCACAGGACTCCCTTTCCTTGTTCTCCACCTGAACACGTGACATTCGGGTCTGGCCTGGCCAGTTGCTCAGCCAGTCTCGAGCGCGGCCAGGGCAGCCGCGACGAGCACCCGCACCCC
>JANLPD010000216.1:0-2695 GCA_031367045.1 Frankiales bacterium
GGACAACTTCGCCCAAGAACCCGTCGGGCGAGGGGCAACCCAAGCGGAACCCGGGCGTCCGGACGACCCCGAATCCGGGACCCGGGCATCCGGACAACACGACTCAGACCACGCCAGCACCGCCAAGCAGGCAGCACCGCAAGGCAGCCAGCGGGCAAGCCGCGGGCAACAGCCCCCGGCAGCAGGACCTAGACGGTGGCGTAGCCGGAGAGCTCGGCAGCCAGCCCAGGGCCGACGCGGGCCGTCATCGAGGTCCCCTCGGCCAGGTGCTCCTCGGTGAGCACCTCACCCTCGGAGTGGATCCGCGACACCAGTCCGCCGAGCGCATAGGGAAGAATCACCGACACGAACACGTCCTGGTGCGGGACCTCGTCCTCGAGGATCTGCAGCAGCTCGGGCAGGCCCTCGCCGGTCAGCGCCGACACCGCGATGCAGTGCTTCTCCCGCCGTTGCAACCGCCCGACGACGAGCGGGTCCGCCAGGTCGCACTTGTTGATGACGACGACCTCGGGGATCGCCGACGCGTTGATCTCGGCGAACACGCTGCGTACAGCCGCGAGTTGCCCCTCGGGGTCGGGGTGCGACCCGTCGACGATGTGGAGCACGAGGTCGGCCCCCTGCACCTCCTCCAGCGTCGAGCGGAACGCCTCGACGAGCTGGTGCGGCAGCCGCCGGACGAAGCCGACGGTGTCGGTCAGCGTGAACTCGCGACCAGACGGCGTCTGCGCCTTGCGGACAGTCGGGTCGAGGGTGGCGAACAGCGCGTCCTCAACGAGCACGCCCGCGCCGGTAAGCCGGTTGAGCAGCGAGGACTTGCCGGAGTTGGTGTAGCCCGCGATCGCGACGGAGGGCACCTTGTTGCGGGTCCGTTCCTGCCGCTTCACGTCGCGGGCGATCTTCATCAGCTTGATCTCGCCGGCCAGTTTGGCCTTGCGGGTGCGGATCCGCTGGCGATCGGTCTCGAGCTTGGTCTCACCGGGGCCACGGGTGCCGACGCCGCCGGAACCCGAGCCGCCGGCGCCGCCGCCCTGGCGGGACAGCGACTCGCCCCAGCCGCGCAGGCGCGGCAGCATGTACGTCAGCTGAGCGAGATCGACCTGCGCCTTGCCCTCTCTCGAGGTGGCGTGCTGGGCGAAGATGTCCAGGATCAGCCAGGTGCGGTCGATGACCTTGACCTTGACGAGCTCCTCGAGCGCGCGCAGCTGGCTGGGACTGAGCTCGCCGTCGCAGATCACGGTGTCGGCGCCGGAGGACAGCACTGCCTCGCGCAGCTCCTCGGCCTTGCCGGAGCCGACGTAGAGCTTGGGGTCGGGCTTGTCGCGTCGCTGCAGCAGGCCCTCGAGCACCTCGCAGCCAGCCGTCTCGGCCAGCGCCTTCAACTCGAACAGCGACGTCTCGGCATCATCCCCGCGCGCGTAGACGCCCATGAGGACAACCCGTTCGAGCCGCAGTTGCCGGTACTCGACCTCGGTGACGTCCTCGAGGTCGGTGCGGATGCCAGCGACGCGCCGGAGTGCCTGGCGCTCCTCGAGGTCAAAGCCCTCGCCCTCGAGGTCGTGGAGGCCGTCCGGCTCCAGCTCGATCGCGCCGGAAGGCGATGAGTACGACGAAGTCTGAGAGGTCATCGCTCCCTCAACACGCTCTGGCCGCTGCGTCATCCCTACCAAGGTGACACACGCAGTGCCGCCCCGTCGCCCCGGTTAGCTCGCGGTCAGCTTCGGGGCGGCGCGAAGGAGCCGGTCATGCGAGCCACTCCTTGCAGATCTCCCCCTCGCCGACCAGGACCGCAGGTCCGCAGAGCAGTACGTGGCCGTCCTGCCGCCACGTCACCTTCAGGCGTCCGCCGGGCACGTCGACGTCGTACGCCGTGCCGCGGGGTGTGCCGGTGCGCAGCACAGTGGCGACCACGACGGCGCAGGCGCCGGTGCCGCAGGAGCGGGTCTCCCCGACGCCGCGCTCGTGGACGCGCATGCGCAGGTGGGTGGCGCTGAGGTCCTCGACGTACTCGACATTGAGGTCCTTGCGGGACGGGCCGAGCTTGCCCAGCCGCTCGGTCGAGGCGACGTGGACGACGACATGGGGGTTACCCATGTCAATGAAAGTGCCTGGGACGCCATCGATATCAACCAGATCGCCGACCAGGGCCAGCCCCATGTCGACAGTGACGTCACCCGACGGCGGCACGTGCACGTTTTTGATGCCGCCGCGGGTTGCCAGTCTCAGGTCTCCGGGCGGGCACAAGCCGTAGTCGACGAGGTAGCGCGCGTAGACGCGGACCCCGTTGCCGCACATCTCGGCGACCGAGCCGTCGGCATTGCGGTAGTCCATGAAGAACTCCGCTTCGGCGGCGAAGGGAGCCCCCTCCGGCTCAGCCGAGGATCGCACCACCCGGAGCACACCGTCGGCCCCGAGGCCCGCCCGCCGGTCGCACAGCCGCCGCACGAGGGTCGACTCGAGCCGGAGCTCACCCGCAAGGTCCGGGAGTACGACGAAGTCGTTCTCCGTCCCGTGACCCTTGAGGAAGTGCACGCGGCAAGCCTAGGTGGCTGGGCGCAACGGGGCAGGCGATCGGCCAGGTTGCCGACCGCTTTCCGCCGACCGCCGGGCAGATGCGCTTGCAGATGCACGCAAGCGGTGCCGTGCGGAGCGCACTTGCACGCGAGGAGCGCTCAGTGGTGGCGAGCGTGCCCGCAAA
>JANLPD010000232.1:0-2795 GCA_031367045.1 Frankiales bacterium
GTGCCGGGCGACCTCCAGGGGCCCGGTGTCGCTGACGTGCACGACGATGACCTTCTCGCCGGCGCCTTGGCCGTGGACCCCGGACCCAGACCTGCTGGCCGAGCAGCTGGTGTGGGACGGAGTACTGCGCGCCGTCCAACGCGATCATCGGGGTCCGCGCCGCGACCGTGCGGGACAGCCCGAACGCGACCGTGTGCGCGGCTGCGGGCAGCCGGTGCAGGCGCTGCTGTTCCTCGTGCAGCATCTCGATCGGGGGTCGCCTGGTGACCCGGTGAACCCGCGCGTTCACCGACGTGCAGAACTGCTCGCAGGCCACCTCGAGCTCGGCGAACGAGCCGTAGGCCTGGAGCAGGTTCGCGGTCGTCGGGACGAGGTCGGCCTTGGCGATCTTGACGGTGCTCTCGCTGCCGCCCTTGCTGGCCGGGTCGGCCGGTTCGCAGGTGTGGACCGTGACGCCGTAGTGCCGGGCGAAGCTCACGACCTGAGGGTTGCGGACCGCGATCCCGGCGATGTGGCCGGTCGTGACGGTCTTCTCGTTGTCAGTCAGTAGGTAGGTCGGCGCGCCGCCGAGGCGGCGCAGGGTCACGTCGAGGGCGGCGAACACCGTCGGCGCCGTCCGGTCCCGCAGCGCCAGGACGACCCGGAAGCGTGACCAGGCCAGCCAGGCGCAGAACAGCACCGTCTTGCGCCCGTCGATGACCGGGCCGTCCCCGAAGTCGTACTGCAACCACATGCCCGGCTCGGTCACCCACGGCCGGTGCACCCGGACCTGGCCGAGGTTGAACGCGGCCTTTGCTTCATGAACCGCCCGGCGGGTGGTGCGCTCCGACCCGTTGAAGCCCAGGGCGAGGAGCTTCTCGTGGGCCTTGTCCGCACGGATCGTGCCCCTGCTGTTCTTGACCCACTCCTGCACCTTCGGCAGGTACTCCTCGATCAGCTGCGGCCGGGCAGTGGCCTTGTCGAGCTGCCCGCCGGCCTCGCGGGCCGCGACGTAACGGGCGACGGTGTGGTGCGAGCAGCCCGCCAACCTGGCGGCATCTCGCAACGACCCCGTGAGGTCGAACGCTTCCAGAACTTCCATGATCTCTCCTGCAGACTTGACGGTGTTCCTCCTTGAGAGCGCGGGCGCATCAGCACCGCAAGCGCACTCGAGGAGGGACCCAAACCACCGGAGGTGGCCGGGCAACGCAGTCGTGTCGGGCAGATCCCATGACCGTCAGCGGGCAATTCTCATGGCCGCCAGCGGGCAGAACTCGTGGCCGCCTCCGGGCAGGTTCTCGTGTCCGCTGTCAGAAGCGGCGTTCTTCGTCGGGCGGCGACACTGACTATCTCCTCGAAGGCAACCCGGCCTTAACGTCGTCGTAGCGTGGCTGCTCTCCCTTTACGTCTGTTAGTTTCAGACGATGGCTGGAACTGTCGAGACTCTGGTGATCGGGGCTTCGGCCGCTGGGCTGGCGACTGCGGCTGAGCTTCACAGGCGGGGCCGGGAGTTCGAGATCTTAGAAGCCGAGGACGTCGTTGCGGCATCGTGGCGCCGGCACTACGACCGTCTACATCTGCACACTCCGAAGGGCTTCTCGGCATTGCCCGGCCTGCCAATGCCGAAGAGTTGGCCGCGTTATCCCGCTCGAGATCAGGTTGTCGAGTACCTGGAGCTCTACCAGAAGCACTTCGCTCTCCGGCCGCGCTTCGGTGAGACAGTGCATCGAGTGGATCGGGTAAACGGGATCTGGGAAACCACTACGAGCACGGGGACCTGGCGGTCCGCCAACGTGGTGATCGCAACAGGTCGCGCGAGAGTCCCGGTGCGCCCGACATGGCCGGAAATGGATCAGTACCGAGGTGACCTTCTCCATTCGAGCGAGTACCGCAATGGAGACCCATGGAAGGGTCGGCCCGTTCTCGTGGTCGGTTTTGGGAACTCGGCTTGCGAACAAGCATCGGAACTCGGCTTGCGAACAAGCATTGGATCTCGTCGAACGTGGAGCCGAGGTCCATCTCGCCGTGCGTTCACCCGTCAACGTCTTACCTCGTGACATCTTCGGCGTAGTACCGGTGTTGCCTCTCGGGATCGTGATGCGGCGTCTACCGACGCGCGTGGCAGACGCGTTGGCTTGGCCGATGGTCCGGAGCACGGTCGGCGATGTGACGAAGATGGGCCTGAGGAAGCTGCCGTACGGGCCGAATACCCAGATTGCCCGCGACCACCATGTTCCCCTGCTCGACATCGGCACCATGGATCAGATCAAGCAAGGCCGCATTGCCGTCCACGGGGATCTTGACCGTTTCACTGAGGACGGGGTCGTCTTCTCGAATGGCTCACAGGTGACCCTTGACGCCGTGGTCCTGGCCACCGGATACAGAGCCTCCATCGGAGATCTCCTCGTCGGTTGGGAAGCAGTCTGTGACAGTTCGGGGACGCCGACGGTATCCGGTGCACCCACAGCGCTCGGGGGTCTTTACTTCTGCGGGATGTACGTCTCGCCCGCAGGGATGCTTCGTGAGATCGGTATCGAGGCAACCGAATTGCGACGCACATCAACGCCTAGAGCCGCGGCATAAGGGCCGCTCGTCGTTGTCTATAGTCGTCGACCGGCGGAGCAGGTAGCGACAGTTCTACACATCCGAGGCGGAGCAGAGAGCGCCGGTTCTGGACGAGCGGTCGAGCGGCATCCTCGACGGCCGCGCCCGCCTCCGCGCCTCGCCGTGGGGGAGGAGCGATGGGGTTGACGGTCGCTTGGATGTCTCGCATCCGTGGTGCTCAACGTCGACACCATGCTCCCCGATGGACTGAG
>JANLPD010000238.1:0-1641 GCA_031367045.1 Frankiales bacterium
GGGGTGCGAGGGCGCCAATCTGGCGCAACAGCTTGAGCACGGGGACCACGTCGACGCTCTGGCCGAGCGCCTCGAACATCGCATTGGCCTGGTCCCGGATGTCGGAGCGGATTAACTGCAAGGCGCCGAGGCCGAGGGCGATCAGCGTCAGGACGCGATCGCGTTCTCGGCCGTGCGGCTCGCTGTGCGAGTTGTCGTGCAAGGGTTCATTCATCGCGGGGAAGTTTAGTATTGAGGTGGCCGGATTGCTCCCGGTGTTTGGCCCAACGGAGGACCGGTCCCTGACCCAGCGTGACGACGATGCAGGTCGTGGCCAGCGTTCGCTCCCAGCCCTGGTGTGGGTCGCACTCGGCGCAGTCGTCGGCCTGATCGACTTCTGGGGGAGTCGGTACAATCTCAATCCCGACGGCATCAGCTATGTGGAGATGGCCAGTCATGCCGTCGTCCGCGGACCCGCGGGATTGATCAACGGCTACTGGAGCCCCGGCTATCCCGCCCTCATCGCGCCGGTCCTCTGGCTGGTGCCGCGCGGGTGGGTCACGGTGATCCCGGCCCTCCACGTAGTGAATCTGCTCATTCTTTTCCTCGCAATGGCGATGTTCGTCGGACTGCTCCGCGCGACCTCGCGAACGCCCGACGCGAACTCGACGCCACCGGGGGCGGGTCTCAGCCGGTACACCCTGGCCTTCGGCATCGCCGCGTTCGCCGTCATTGCGGTGCAGTGCATCGGGCTCGCATTGCTCACACCCGACCTCGGCGTCATGCTCGTCGTGCTGGTCACCGTCCGGCTTTGCCTGCAGCTCGAGCGGTCAACCGGCTCGTGGCGCACGGCGGTCGGGCTGGGTCTGGTGCTCGGACTCGGTTACTGGATGAAGGCGATCCTGCTGCCGTTGAACGTCCTCCTGCTGTTCGGCCTGTTCGTCCTGCCGCCACGCACCGATCGCGCCCGCGCGAAGGTCATCGTCGCGGCAATCGTGTTCGTGCTGGCGGCCCTCCCGCTGATCACGCTGGTGAGTGCCAAGGTCGGCCACACGAGCATCGGCGAGGTCGGTCGGCTGAACTACGCCTGGGAGGTCGACGGCGTGACACCGTTCGTGGGATGGGTGGGTGACTCCGCCAACGCGTTCGGGACGCCGGTGCACCCGCCGCGCGTGCTGCAAGCAGCGCCACAGACGTTGGAGTTCGCAATGCCCATTCGAGCGACCTATCCGCTCTGGTTCGACCCATCGTACTGGTATGCCGGGCTCCGGCCGCGCATCGAGTTTGCCGGACAGTGGCGAGTGCTGAAGCAGGGGTTGCACGATTTGGCGTCATTGCTGCAGGTCGAATGGGCGGTGGTGGCCGGGCTGCTCGCGCTGTGGCTCGCCAGCGCGCGCCGACCCGGCGCCACCGACCGATCGAATGTGCCCGTAGTTATTGCGCTCTGGTCGATCGCTGCCGCGCTCGTCTACGCACTCGTGCATGTCGAGCCACGGTATCTCGCGGGCTTCGTCGCGGCTGGCGTCGTCGCCGCGTGGTCGGGGCTCGCGCGGCGGACACCACGACGGGCGATGCGGGTGGTTCTGCCGGCGGTGATGGTGGCCTTGCTAGTCTCGTTGGTTCGCGATCTTCAGCAGAACACCGGCGGATTCCAGCCCACAT
>JANLPD010000247.1:0-1657 GCA_031367045.1 Frankiales bacterium
TTGTGGTTCAGCCCGGCGAGCGCGACGTCGTTGCGCTCGCCCAGCTCTCCTTCCGGACCGACGAGCACCTTTGGCACCACAAACAGCGAGATCCCTTTTACCCCAGCCGGTCCGCCCGGGATCTTGGCCAGGAGCAGGTGCACAATATTTTCAGCCAGGTCGTGCTCTCCCGCAGAGATCCACATTTTGTTGCCGAACACGCGGTAGGTCCCGTCGGCCTGCGGCTCAGCGCGCGTGGTGATGTCCGACAACGAGCTGCCTGCGTGCGGCTCGGACAGACACATTGTGCCGAAGAAGCGGCCCTCGACCATGGGCCGGGCGAACGTCTCAATGAGCTCGGGCGTGCCGTGTGCCTGCAGCAGGTTGGCATTGGCGATCGTCAGGAAGGGGTACGACGAAGTCCCCGCGTTCGCCGCCTGGAAGAAAGCGAAACAGGCGCCGGTGACCACGGCCGGCAGCTGAAGGCCGCCGATGGAGTGATCCATACTGCTGCCGACCAGCCCGGACCGGGCGAAGACCTCCAGCGCCGCCTTGATCTCCGGGATGAGGTGCACCCGCTCGCCGTCGAAGTACGGCTCGTTGGCGTCGCTTCTCTTGTTGTGCGGGCGGAAGTCGCGCCAGGCAATCTGCTCCGCAAGGTCGAGCACCGCGTCGATCGTCTCCCTGGAGTGCTCGGCGTAGCGCGGCCGCTTGGTGAGCAGCTCGACCTGGAGCCACTCGTGCAGCAGGAAGTTCAGATCGCGGCGGGACAACAGGTTCGGGAGCACTCGTCAGTCTAGGGCGGGAGGGCGTCTGGCGAGCTGGCGTGACGCTCCGGGAGGATGCGGCAGCCGGGGAAGCCGGGGCGGGCGAGGCAGAGGCAGCCGCAGATGCACGCGAGCGGTGCCGCGCGAGGCGCACCTGCACCCAAGGCGCGCTCAGCGACGGAGCGCGCGCGCCAAAAAGATCTTACTTGCGTGCATCTCCGCCGCCACCCCGCCCGGGGCCCCGTCGCAGCGGCACTTTCGAGAAGCGATCGGGCTGGACCGACCCCGGATGGCGCCAGCCCGGCGCCCCGCTTCAGAAAACCGCTGGGAATGCCGAGCAACCTGTGAGAGGTTGAACCGGTCAGCAGCCCACCTCGTGGTTGCCCGGTGGCACAGCAAGCCAGCCCCGGATCATCGCCGGTCCTCACTCAGAGGCCGGTCAGCACATCCGCAGACGCAGCGCCGGCGCCCTCGTGCGCCGCAGCGCAGCGGTCAGCGGCAAGGAAGGAAGACCGTGAACGACTACGGACCCTGGGACGACTGACCCAGACCCAGAATGACAACGAGGCCGCCGGCACCCGCCGGCGGCCTCTGCCGTTCCAGCTCGGCGCCGGGCCGCACGGTCGCCCTTGCCCGGCCTCACGGTCGCCCTGATCGGACTCCTCGCCTGGCGGGGCGCCCCCCTCCAGTACTCGTCCGGTAGCCCCTCCCCCCGCCAACCGCTCCGCCCTGCCTTGCGTCCGCTCAAGGGGACAGGGCTAGACGCAGGCCGAGCGGACGCAAGGCCGAGCGGACGCAAGGCCGAGCGGATGGGCGGGCGAGCTGACGAGCGGGCGAGCTGACGCAAGGCCGGGCGGCTGCGACGGGCGGGGCTGCCGCCGGGAGGTCAGGGCAGGTCGTGAGCGACGCGG
>JANLPD010000187.1:0-2852 GCA_031367045.1 Frankiales bacterium
CCGAGCAGAAGTGAGCGGTCACGCTCGTCCGAGACGATCCGCTCGGACCGGCCACATAACGGAACCGGCCACAGAACCCGGACAACCTGAAGGCGGTGGTGCACACGGCCGACCCGCTCGGCGCCAGGATCAGCACCGGGATGCTCGAGTACGCCCAGGACCGTGGGTTCGTGATCGACCCCGCCCGGGTCCGGACGCCGACCGACAAACCTGAGGTTGCATACTGCACCGCTTCGGGTCGATTCGTGGGTAGGTGGTGTTCGTGCTGGTCATCGGCTGCTGGGTCGGCGTCCCCGGTGCGGGGTCGGCGGGTTGGGTCCGGGTGGGTTGTAGAGCATCTCGTGCTTGTCGTTATAGCGCTGCCCACTGACAAGACCGGCGTGCTGCCAGGCTTTGACGGTCGCGGTGGACACGCCGAGCAGTACGGCCATCTCGCTGAGGCCGATCAGGCCGGTGTCGCGGAGGCGCTGCTCGCGGCTGCGTAGCTGGTACTGGTCGCGGATGTTGCGGACCATCAGGGCGTGGAAGGGGCGGCCTTCGGCGTTGGTGAGGCCGCGGTCGTTGAGGGTGCCGGCGATCTCGGCGTGCGTGTGGTGGTCGAGCAGCCGGTCGACCTCGGCGACGGCGTCGGGTGGGGTCTGCCGGAGCTCCCCAACGGTCTTTGGCAGTGGGAGTTCCAGGGTGTGGTTCTGGCCGCCGCGGAGCCGGACGTGTGCAGTGATGGTCGTGGTCCTGGACACCGTGACGTCGATGAGCAGCAGCCGGGCGATGCGTTTGCGTTCCCGGGCCGGGGTACTGGGGTCGTTCCAGAGCGCGGGTAGGTCCGTGACCAGCTGGTGGATCCGGTTCCTCTGGGCGTCGGTGATCTGCCCGATCTGGGCTTGGCGGGCCTTGTCATGGAGCTCCTGGGCTTGGCTGAGGGCGCGCAGCGTGTTGTTCCAGTCGGCTTCCAGGGTGTCGGCGACCAGCCGGTTGGTGGGGTCGACGGCCAGGTAGCGGCGGCGGGCCAGGTCGGCGTGGTAGCGGGCGCGTTCGAGGTGGGCGGCACGTAACGCGTCGGCCTGCTCAGCGCGGTGTTCCAGCTCGGCGGTGACGGTGAAGGCGGCCTCGACGGTGAGCGGGGTGAGGGTGTCGATGAGTAGTACGCCGATGCGTTCGTCGAGGTCATGGCCGGGGATAGTGGCGCAGATCGGCCGCCCGTTGGCGATGCCGTCGCGTTGGCAGACGTAGGTGGGCAGGTCCCGGCCGTGGCGCTGGTGGTAGCGGACGGTCATGCGCCCGCCGCAGCGGCCGCAGATGATGATGCCCTGCAGCAGGGCTGCTCCCTCGCGGGTCGGGCCGGCGGCGCGGTCCGGGCCGCGGGCGGCGGCGTTGGCGGCCAGCGCGGCGCAGTTGAGGTCGTGCTGACTCAGGGTGATGTATCCGGGGTGGACGCCGGGGATGAAGGAGATCCAGTCCTCGCGGGGCAGCAGCCGGGAGGTCATTTTCCCGCCGGGTTGTTTGTGGTGGGCGTGCCGGCCATAGGTGAACGCACCTGCATACCGGGGGTTGTGCAGGACCCGCAGCACGGTGTGGTGTTGCAGCGGCTTCCAGTCCAGCTCGCCCTTGTGTGGTCCCTTCAGATGCCGCCAGGGGAAGGACAGTCCGGCGGTGTTGAACGCCTTCACGCACGCGGTGGCCGACCCGGTCGCAGTGAACGTCGCGAACAGGTGGTCGAGGGCTTTGCGGACGGCGGTGTCGGGGTCGAGGATGACGTGCCCGGCGGCGTCGTAGACCAGCCCGACGGGCAGTGGGGTGATGAGTTCGCCGCGGCGGGCTTTGGACAGCACGCCGCCGCGGAGCCGGGCCTTGATGAAGTGCAGTTCGGCCTCGCTCATCTGTCCCTTCATGCCGAGCAGGAGTCGGTCGTTGAAGTCACGGGGGTCATAGAGGCCGTCTTCGTCGCAGATCAGGGTGCCGGTCATCCCGCAGAGCTCCAGGAGCTGGTGCCAGTCGGCGGAGTTGCGGGCCAGTCGGGAGCATTCCAGGCCGAGCACGATCCCGGCCCGTCCCAGCGACACCTCGGCGACCAGCTGCTGGAACCCTTCCCGGTCGGCGGCCGAGGCGCCGGACTGGCCCTGGTCGATGTCGATGACGGTGACCTGGTCGGCGGGCCAGCCCAGCGCGATCGCCCGGCCGCGCAGGCCGTATTGGCGGATCGCGGACTCGGTGTTGTGGATGACCTGCTTGAGCGTGGACTGCCGGACATACAGCAGTGCGGTCTTGGACAGGTGCGCGGCGGTCACTTTCGACGACGCGGTATCGGTGAACATCCGCGGAGCCCTCCTCAGGTGAGTGCATGCGATAGCGGCGGGGGTGGATGGGGATGGGTTTCGGCCAGCGCGAACCCCGCCAGGACGTTGATGAGCTCGGTGGTCAACGAGGCCGGCAACCCGTTCACCGCAGGGACTGGTATGCCACAGCGGGCCGGGTCGGTCGGCGGGGTCGCAACGCCGCTGCTGGGGGTGCAGGCCAAACTGGCCAAGGCGCGCCGCCAGGCGGTGACGCCCCGGTTCCGGAGCACGCCGAATCCGAGCGGGAACGCCTGCGCGCGGCAGTGCAGAGCAGCGTCACGCAGTTGTTCGTAGCGGGCGTCCAGCCCGCCACCGGGAGCAGTGATCTGGCCGGCATCCGGGTCGGGGGGTGATCCGTCCGGTTCAGCAGCCGCGGGGCCAGGTGAAGGTCGCAGGGGTAGGGACGTGTCCTCCTGTCTACTCTCGAGGGCGGATGGGTCAGCGGCTTTTGGAGTACTCCCGGAGGTGGCGGGCCAGCGCTCGCTCGATCGATCGGGGGTGCGCGCGCACCCCGAACTC
>JANLPD010000373.1:0-13589 GCA_031367045.1 Frankiales bacterium
GCGCCTCGCCCAGCTGCCTGGGCCGCGAATCCTGCTCGGCGACCTGAACATGCCGCCGCCCTTCCCCCGTGCACTGTCGGGCTGGCGGTCGCTCGCCAAGGTGAAGACCTACCCCGCGAACGACCCGAAGATCCAGCTGGATCACGTCCTGGCCTCCGGCGACGTCGGCCCGGTGCGGTCCGTCGACACCCCGGAGCTGCCGCTGTCCGACCACCGGGCGCTGGTCATCACGCTGTGATCCGAACCGCACTTCCGTGATGCTCACAACGGTCGTCTTCGACGTCGGCGAGACGCTCGTCGACGAGACGCGGCAATGGGCCACCTGGGCGGCCTGGCTCGGCGTCCCCGAGTTCACGCTGTACGGCGTGCTCGGTGGGCTGGCCGCGACCGGTAAGGACCACCGCGAGTTCGTTCCGCTCCTGAAGCCTGGGGCGACCTTCGAGGATGAGCGCGCAGCCAAGGAGGCGGCCGGTCACGGGTGGGCATCGCTGGGACCGCCCGACCTCTACCCGGACGTTGCGGCCTGTCTCGAGGCGCTGTGCGCCGACAGCTGGCGCATTGTTGTCGGGGGCAACCAGCCAGCGGCGTTCCAGCGCCTTGTCGAGCAGCTTGACCTGCCCGTCGACCTGGTGACGTCATCGGGCTCGCTCGGGACCGAGAAGCCGGCCGCAGCTTTCTATGAGGGGGTAGCCGGGCTCGCCGGTGTCACGACCCAGGAGTGCGTGCACGTTGGCGACCGCATCGACAACGACGTGGTCGGTGCCCGCGAGGCAGGGATGTCCGTGGTCCACCTGCGCCGCGGCCCGTGGGGCGTCCTGCACGGGCACCTCGCCGCCGAGCACGGCGTCCCGCAGATCACCTCTCTGGCCGCGCTTCCCTCCCTGCTCGCCGCTTTCAGGACGGATCGAGGGCCCGGCGATTCATGACGGCCGCTAGGCGCCGGGGGCGCCCACCAGGCAAGAGTGCGCAGCACGAGAGAATGCCCAGACCGCAACGTCGCAGGGTCGCCCGAAAAGCCACCCCTGCGCCTCGTCGACGCCAGCCTTGCGCAGCGCGCGCGCCTGCTCCAGCGTTTCCACCCCCTCGGCAACCGTGCGTACCCCAAGTGCGCGTGCCATAGCGACGATCCCGACCACGATCGCCGCGTCCCGCGCTGCCACTGCGACGTCGGTGACAAAGGAGCGGTCGATTTTGAGTACGTCGACGGGCAGTCGGCGCAGATAGCTGAAGGAGGCGTACTCGGTGCCGAAGTCGTCGATGGCAAGCGCAACGCCGAGGCCACGCAACTTCTCCAGGTTGCGCTGCACCACTGGGTCCTCACCTACCAGCTGCCGTTCGGTGATCTCCAGGCACAAGAAGCGGGCAGGCAGGCCCGCAGCGGCCAGGATGGAGGACACGGTTGCGGGGAACCCGTCGGTGGACAGCTCCCTGGCCGTGGTGTTGACGTGCATCATGCGTCCAACTTGCGGATAGCCCCACGCGACGGCCTGGTGGCTGGCGGTCGCCAGCATGTGCGCGCCCAGCTGCCCGATCAGCCCGCACTCCTCCGCAGCGAGGATGAAAGCATCGGGAGTGAGCAGCCCGCGACTCGGGTGCTGCCAGCGCACCAGCGCCTCCGCTCCGGTCACCTCCCCGGTCTGCAGGTTGACCACCGGCTGGTACCAGGCAACGAGCTCTGCTTTGCCGATGCCCCGGCGCAGGTCCGCCTCGAGGTCTGCGCGCGCGGCGGCCCGAGTGCGGATGACTGTGTCGAACACGACCCATCGGGACCGGCCCGACGTCTTGGCCTCATACATGGCGACGTCTGCGTCGCGCAGCACCACATCGGCCCGCTCGCCCCCGACCGCCAGCCGCACCCCGATGCTCGTGGTGACAGCGACCCGCGTCCCATCGAGCAGCCATGGGGTGGCGGTTGCGGCAGCGACGGCGTCCGCGAGCGTGGTGAGCGCCGCCTCGTCCCTCACGTCCTCACACAGCAACAGGAACTCATCGCCCCCCAGGCGGGCCACCAGGTCGGTGGAGCGCACGACACTGCGCAGCCGCCGCGCAATCTCGATCAACAGCCGGTCGCCGGCCCCGTGCCCGAGCCTGTCGTTCACCGTCTTGAAGCCATCGAGATCCAAAAACAGCAACCCCACCCGACTCTCCAGGCGCTCTGCACGGGCCAGGGCCAGCTCGAGCCGGTCGAGAAGGAAGGCCCGATTGGCCAGCCCGGTAAGGGGGTCGTGGAGTGCGTCGCGAGCGAAGCGCTCGGCGATCGTCTCCGCTTCCAGCCGCGCGCGCCGCTCCCGGGCGGCCCGTGCCCTCAGCCGCACGCAGCTTCCGCAGTCGTCCTCAGTACTCGCCAAGAGGTCCGCCGGCCGAGAACGTGCAAGAGATGAGGCACTCGGGCGCCCCGTTGTTCATGCACTCTGCCTGGCAGACGGCGACGCTTTCTCCGAAATGTGCGGCGGCACCTTCGATGAAGCCTTCCGCCAAATAGCACAGCCGGCGCGCTGACCGGTAGCCCACGACCAGGTCGCTACCGTCCTCGACAGGGGCCACCGTGAAGTCGAAGACCGGCACGTCCGCGCCTGGGTACAGACAGCGGACCGCCGGATGGATGATGTCGTTGAGGGTCAGCAGGAAAGGCGTCGTGGAGCTGTGCGGTTCGAAAAGGGCCGGGTACAGCGCCGCCAACCGCGCCATCGCGGAGCGTCCGAAAAGCCTCAGTGCCTCGCTCAGCGCGTAGTCCTGCGCGCCGGGCAGGCACTGCAACAGCTGGACGAACTCCGCGTCTGAGTAGCTGCCGATCGCTGTGTAGGCGCCCTCAACACCCGCCTCGTCGAGCAGGTCGTCCCAGGCCGACTCGCCGTGTTCCTCGCTGACCACGTCCTCGAGGATGTTGAAGACAACTCCCTTCACGAACCACGTCCTTCCACAGCCGTCGAACTGGTATCGGCGTACGGGACGGGCGCTTGAGGCCTGTGCAGAACCTGGTCCACCCAGGTTCGGCGACCTAGTCGCTCTCCCACCTGCGTTCGCTGCGACTCTTCCTGAAGGGCTTTGCACCAGCGATTCGCTAGCTAAGCAAGTGTCGGTGCCGGGTGGCACGGTGCTGGCCGTTCACCTTTGCGAGCAGGTCCGATCGCGGCCGCCGCCGGTCAAGGTCAGAACGCCCATCCGGCGGGGGCGCGAGGGTCGGGCTGATAGGCGCAGTACGTACCGGTGTGGATCGTGCGGTCGAGGTGCTCGCCGAGCTGGTGATGATGCCCAGCGATCCGAATGATCGCTTGCCGGACCGCGCGGGTCACACCGGCGCGAGCGCGCTCGGACGCGGACGCGGCTCGCCGATCGCGACCACTCAAGCCAACTGCGCGCGAGAGCTCCCGGATGAGGAAGTCGCGCTCGGCGTCAGCCTGCGCGGCCCGCTCGGCGTCCCCGAAGGCGAGCGCTTGGTCGATGTCGTCGTCGATCTCGGCGAGGCGTCGGCGGTAGGCGTCCTTCGCTCGCGCGTCGAGCATCTCGCCCGCATCGCCGAGTGCCGATCGCGGCAGGTCGGCCGCGTGGCTGCCGTCGACGTGCGCACCGCCACCGGTCTCGGCCGCGACGAGATCCAGCACATGGAACTCCCGGCCCGGATCGGCGAGAAGCCGCACGAGGTAACGCATGCCCTTGAGATCGCGCACGCGGACGGTGTGCCCGTCAAAGACCACCAACCAGTAGTCGCCCTCGCGACGAAAGATGTTGACGCTCTCACCCGGCTGCTCGTCGAGCGCGTCGCCGTGCGCGACCTCCCCGGGTGAGGCCACCGACGGCGCGGCTTCGATCCCATCGAGGATCGCGCGGGCCGCTTGGCGCTCCAAGGCGGCCCGGTGCTCGCTGCCTCTGGCGCTGTGGGCATCGGCGAGGCCCATGCGTGCGATCGCCGCCTCGTACGGGGCGCCGACCTCGTTCCAGAGTCGCACCGCTTCGGACAAGGACTGCTCGGCGCCCGCCGAATCGCCGTCGGCGAGCCGCACCCTGCCTCGAGCGAGAGCGGCGCTGGCGACCAGCGCCTTGCTCTCGAATCGGGTGGCTACGAGCTCCAGCTCGTCGGCGGCCGATCGGGCCCGGCTAAGGTCGCCGGCCGCGATCTCGATCTCGACCAGCGCTTCGAGCAGGGGCGCACGTTGCAGGTGCGTGTTCGGCGGTCGCTCTTTCGAGGGCACCCGCAAGGGGCATTCGAGGGCGTCTCGGATGGAGGCGGCCGCGGCGGCCAGGTCTCCTTGGGCCAGACGTACCAGCGCGAGACCCGGTTGGGGATCCCAGCCGGCGCGATGAGAGGCCAGCAGGGCGTCCTCCGCGCCCGCGATGTCGCCCTTGTGAAGTCGGATCCGTCCGAGCTCGTACAGCGGCCACCCCAGCTCGCGCCGCAAGTACGGGCGTAGCTCCTCGCAGGCCATGAGCGCCTGGCCTTCCGCCTCGTTGCACGACCCGCGGAGCCTAAGGATCTCGGCCCGGTGCACCCGGCAGCGCCCACGCAGGCTCCCGATGGCGTTGGTCTCGCACCACCGCTCCATCGCCTCGGTCCACTGCTCGGCCACGTCGTACTGCGCGAGGCCCTGCAGGGCGCACACGAGCTCGCAGTAGACGACCCCGGTCGAGAGCGCATCGAGGTCCCCGGAGATCGTCGCCACCCCGGCTTCGTCGAGCAGAGCAAGGCCTTGCTGGACATCGCCGTCCAGGATGAGCAGGCGGGCTTCTGCGACCCGTCCGACGGCGCACGCCGCCAGGTCACACGTCGAACCCACCGCGATGGCACGCCGGGCCCACTCCCGAGCGCCGACCATGTCGCCGGTCAGCATCCGCTCGTAGCTGCGGACGACCGCAAGCCACGCGTACGGCGGCGTCTCACCCTGATCTTCGAGAAGCCGCTCGGCGCGTGCCAACCAGCCGCGCACCGGTGCCATGAGGGCGGTGTCGAAGAGCAGGTGCATCGCCACCCGCACCGCTGCTCCTGCGGCCGCGACGTGGTCACCGGCCTGCGTGCACGAGGCGTAGGCGCGCTCCCACGCCTCAATGGTCACATCGAGATGACCGGCGGCGTAGGCGACCTCACCCAGCACTGGTAGCTCGGTGGGGGCCAGGAGGCCGTCCACGTCCGCCTCCATGAGGAGGTCGAAGGCCTGCTGCCAGTCTCCCCGGGCTGCCGCGGAACGTGCGCGCTCGACGAGGCCAAGACCAGTGCCATCGCTCACCCGCGCGCCTCCGATCCGCGGCCGATCGTAGCCGGAGTTCACGCGGCGCCGTCGGTAAACGTGACGGTTACCAGCGTAACGGTCTCGCTCACGCCTTGGGATTACACGGCGAACCGATCGCCGCAATGAGAAGGAGGCTTGAGACGCCGTTCGTCAACGTCAAGCTTATCGGAGGCGTGTTTGACGCCACCCAGAAACGCAGCGGGGACTGGGGCATCGGCGGCAACCCCCTCACGACCGCCGACGTGAAGAATCTGGCCGCTGGGCAACCGGTGGCATAGCGACAAGCCAGCCCGCCGAGATGCGAGCTGCCTCGCCGCTCCATCCCAACCTGAACAAACCAAGGCAACAGGAACGAGGAGGAACTCATGGAAATCGCAAAGGTCAATAGCGTAGAACTGGAGTACCAGGTGCTGGGATCCGGCGAGCCGGTGCTGCTCATCAGTCCCGTCCTCGCCGACGGGTTCCTGCCGCTCCTGTCCGAACCGGCGCTGGCCGACCGCTACCAGCTGATCCGCTACCACAAGCGGGGTTGGGTCGGCAGCACCCACACCCCGCCGCCAGTGAGCATCGCGGACCACTCCGCCGACGCAGCCGCGCTCCTCGACTATCTCGGCGTGGCGCGAGCCCACATCGCGGGCCACTCGAGCGGCGCAGCGGTCGGTGCCCAGCTGGCACTCGACCATCCCGAGACCGTTCACAGCCTGATCCTGCTGGAGTTGGCGCTGCTCTCGGTTCCCAGCGGCGAAGCCTTCTTCCAGCAGGTTGGACCCGCGTTCGAGGCGTACGGAAACGGCGACCACGAGGACGCGTTGGCCATCTTCATGAGCGCCGTCAGCGGCCTCGACTGGGCAACCTGTGGAGCCCTGCTCGAAGAGCGTGCGCCCGGCTCGGTGGCGCAGGCGGTCAAGGACGCCGACACCTTCTTCGGCATCGAGCTCCCCGCCCTCACGGAGTGGGCGTTCGGTCCCGAGCAGGCAGCCGCCATCCAGTGCCCGGTCCTGTCCGTGCTCGGCGCCGAGACCCAACCCCTGTGGGTGGAGGTCGCCGAGTTTCTCCGCACCTCTGTACCGCGCGTCGAGGAGTGCACGATCGAGGGCGTCGGCCATCTCCTGCACGTCCAGCGTCCCGAGCCCGTCGCACGAGCGATGGCCGGGTTCCTGGGGAGCAACGGCCTGACCGGCGACTGACGCCGGGCGCTGCTAGACCGGTGACGGGTCGTGGTCGAGGGTTCGGGCTGGGTGATGCGCCGCTCCGGCCTGAGCCAGAAGCACGCCACCATGCCTGGCAGATCTTGATGCGATGCCGGGCGGTCTCAAGGTCACCGGCGGCGAGAAGGTCGGCAGGGGACTCGACGCGGGGCTCAGGGCGCCCTGAGCTCTGACCGTAGAAGGTCCATCAGCAGGGCGTCGTGGAACTTCCCATCGAGCCCCCGCTCGTACGCGCGCATGATGCCGACCGGCTTGAAGCCAACCGAGGCATAGCAGCGGATCGCCCGCACGTTGTCCGCCGCCGGATCGATGGTCAGACGGTGGTGCTGCCGCACCGCGACAAGCCAGCGAGCCAACATGCCCACCGCCTCTGCGCCAAGCCCCCGATCCTGGGCAGCCAAGGACAGGTAGCAGTCCATGCCCGCGTGGCGGTACATCGGCTCGGTGTCCTCGCTGTACTGGATCCCGCCGGCCACCGCCCCGTCGACCTCGACGACGAGCAGGCGGTCCTCAGTGTCGCCCCGCAGGTCGGCCGCGATTTCCTCGATCGACGCGGGCTCTCCCCACCACCTGACCACGGACGGCTCCGAGACGATGCCCCACAAGAGCGCCGCCTCCGAAGATGCTCCCGGTCGGATGGTGACGCGGGAACCCCGCAGAAACGGCAGGTCCGCAGTAGGCAAGGCCGTCATGGTCTACAGGAGCGTAAGCGGCTCGACGTCGACCGGTCCCCGCATAAGCGCCTCGAGCTCTGCCTGCCCTGGCAGGTCGTCGTGCACGACGACTTCACCTGATCGCACGTAGAGGAACGCTGCCCGCACCTGTGCCGGCTCGACCCCGGCCAGCTTGGCCCAAGCCAACCGGTAGATCGCGAGCTGGAGCGGGTCTGCGGTCTCCTCGCCCGTCTTCCAGTCGACGACCTCCCAGGCCGTTCCGCGGGTCTCACCGGTCTCGCTTGCCTTGCTGGTCTCGTACACGGCGTCGATGCGACCCCGTACGACACGGCCGGCCAGCGGCAGGGCGAAGGGCGCCTCGACGGAGTAAGGCCGGCGGCTGCCGTACGGCGACGCGAGAAAGGCCTCCTGCAGGGCCAGCAGGTCGGCGTCGTCGGCGCGGCCGTCATCCTCGGCGCCTGGCAGCTCATCCGGGTCGAGCAAGGGCCGTTGCTCGAACAACGCCTCGACCCAGGCGTGGAAGCGCGTTCCGCGACGGGCCGCCGCAACGGGCCTTCGGGGGATGGGGCGCGCCAGCTCGCGGGCGAAGCCGTCCGGGTCGGCCGTGAGCCGTAGCAGCTGGCTCGCGGTCAGCGCCGTCGGCAGCCGCACCTCGCGGAAACCGCCCCGCTCCTCGCGCTGCTCGTCAAGCAGCAGCGTCGCCTCCCGGTCGAGCCGGTCGAGCAGCTCGCGCTCCCCCAGCCACAGACCGGAGTCCACCGCGCCGAGCGCGCTGCCCGACGCGAAGGCCTCGAGGTCAGCCAGCACCTGGTCAGCCGCGGCGCGGCGGCGCGACAACGGCTCTTCGTCGTACGGCTTGGGCCAGAGGTGGTCGAAGCCCTCGTTGAGTAGGGGGTTGCTCTCCTCGGCCGGCGCGTCGGCCCAGACCAGCGGCGGAGCACCCAGCGAGGCGGCGTGCTCGGCCAGTTCCGCAAGGAAAGGTGACGGGCCGCGCTGCTTCTTCTGGGTCGGGCCCCACCAGTGCGCCGACCCGATCAGGAGCTTGCGCGGACGGGTGAACGCGACGTAACCGAGCCGGCGCTCCTCGCGCTCGAGGTGTTCGCGGCAGGACTGCGTATAGGCCTTCACGTCGTCCTTGCTGTGGCCGGGCAGGGCGGGCTGGTCGGCGGCGTCGCCGCGGAGCGGACCAGGCAGGACGCTGGCGGTTTTCGTCCACCGACCGCGCAGCCCGGTTGATGGGAACACGGTCCTGGTCAGGTCCGGGCAGACGACGACGTCCCATTCCAGGCCCTTGGCCTTGTGGGCGGTCATGAGCTGCACAGCCTGGCTGCCGCTCGGCAGTGTCGTGTCGAGGCCGCGCTCGTGCTCCTGCGCCGCACTGAGGAACGACAGGAATGCCGATAGCGAGCTCTCCCCGTCGAGGTCGGTGAAACCTGCTGCCACGTCGAGGAATGCGGCCAGTGACTCACGCCGCCGGGCGGACACGGCTGCCGGTGACGCCGAGAGCTCGACGTCGAGCCCGGTCACTTCGATGACGCGGTGCATGAGGTCGAGCAGCGGCTCGTCGCGGGCGCCGCGTAAGGCGCGCAGCTCGGCGGCCAGGAAGGTCACGCGCTGCAGCCCAGTGAGCGACCAGCCCTCGTGACCCGGCAGGTCGAGCGCGTCGGACAGCGAGACGACGTCGCACGGGTCGACGCCCGCGACCGCCGCCTCCAGCGCTGCATCGTCGGCCAGCGCTGCGTCGTCGGCCAGCGCTGCGTCGTCATTCCTCGCTGCGTCGAGAGCGGGCGGTTCGGGCTCGTCGTCGCGGAGGTCCACGTCTAGCAGGGCTTTTGCGCGGCGACCGAGCTGTGCGAGGTCGCGCGCGCCGAGCCGCCACCGTGGGCCGGTCAGCAGGCGGATGAGGGCGGCGTTGGCCGTCGGATCGTCGACGACCTCCAGCACGGCAACGACGTCGGCCACCTCGGGCAGCGCGAGCAGCCCACCGAGTCCGACCACCTCGACCGGGAGCCCGGCCGCGGTCAGTGCCGCGTGCAGGTCGCCGAAATCCGAGCGGGCCCGCACGAGGACAGCGATCTCGGCGTACGGCGTGGACTCGGCCACGTTGCGCACCTGGTCGGCGACCCACGCGGTCTCTTCCCGCCAGCTCTTGTGCAGCGCGACGACGACGTCGCCGAGCTCGGCTTTGGCGGGCGGCGCCTCCAGCTGGACCACCGCGTGGCGCAGCCGCAGCGTCGCTGCGACCTTGTTGGCCAGCGCGAGCAGCCGGCCACCGGAGCGCTGGTTCACAGCCAGGGCGTACGTCGGTGCAGGCGTCCCGTCTGCCTGCGGGAAGTGCTCGGGGAAGGCGTCCAGGTTGGCCACCGACGCGCCGCGCCACCCGTAGATGGCCTGGCAGGGGTCTCCGACCGCGGTCACCGGATGTCCGTGGGCAGCTGGCGCGCCGAACAGCCCCGCGAGCATGCGGCGCTGGGCGACGCTGGTGTCCTGGTACTCATCCAGCAGGACGACGCCGGCCCGCTCCCGCTCCAGCCGGCCGACCTCCGGCAGTTCCTCCGCGAGCCGCGCGCCCAGAGCAACCTGATCGCCGAAATCCAGGGCGTCGAGGTCGCGCTTGGCCTCGCGGTAGTCGTCCACGAGAAGGGACAGCTCCAGGCGGCGGCGCGCCACGACGACCATCTTGTCGAGGTCGTCGCAGTGCGTCTTGGTGCCCTTCTCGCCGCGCAGCGCAGCGCAGTCCTGCTCGAGCTGGGCGATCCACTGCTCATCCCAGGCGCGCAGGTCGGCCGGCGCGACAACGTGCTCGGACAGCTCGGCCTCCAGCGCCACCAGGTCGCCGACGAGCATGCGCAGCGGTGCCGTGAGATGGGCCAGCCGACCTCGGTAGCGACGCAGCACCCGGGCCGCCAGTTGGTAGCGGGTCGCGTCCGCGAGCAGTCGTGACCGGGGCTCGATGCCGAGGCGGAGGCCGTGCTCGGACACCAGTCGGCCGGCGTAGGCGTGATAGGTCGAGACGACCGGTTCACCGAGGTCGTCGTCGGTGGGTTTCACCCGGACGCCGGCCTTGGCGAGCGAGGTGCGGACGCGGTGGGCCAGCTCGGCGGAGGCCTTATTGGTGAAGGTGAGGCCGAGGACGCGGTCGGGCTCGATCTGTCCGGTGCCGACGAGCCAGACGACCCGCGCGGCCATGACGCTGGTCTTTCCTGAGCCGGCGCCGGCGACGACGAGGCCGGGCTCCAGCGGCGCGGTCGCGGCGGCGAGCTGCTGATCGGTGAAGCCGATGCCGAGCAGGTCGCGCAGGTCCTGCGGCACGGTCAGGGCATTCACTCGACCACCTGCCGGCCGTCGGACTGCGCCGGGCAGCACCGGCGGAACTCGCAGCGGTCGCAGCGGTCCTGCGGGGTCGCTGGGAACTGCTCGGACACCACCTGGTCGACCGCGGTCTCCAGCAGCTTGTCGAACCAGGACGGGGACGGCTCCAGCGCCGACTGCCCCTGCACCTTGGGCCGGGACCGGTCGTCGATCCGCAGCAGCACCAGCTCCGCCCCGCCGACCTCGGGCCGCAACTCCAAGCATTCGTCGAGGGCGCCGTGACGGACCGCCAGCTGGTAGGTCGCGAGCTGGGGGTGCTCCTTGATTTCGGCCCCCGTGAAGGGCTGCTTGCCCGTCTTGAGGTCCACGACATGGACCTTGCCGTCGGCGTCGAGCTCGACCAGGTCCATGAACCCGCGCAGCAACACGGTGCTCGCCCCCACCGGAACGGCCACCTGGAAGGGCACCTCCGTCGCGACGAGCTCGCGACCACGGGAGTCGACGTGCCAGAGCAGGAAACGGCGCAGCGCCTCCCGCGCCTCGTCGTACTGCTGCTCGGACTGCCAGGGGGCGTCGTAGGCCAGCTGCTTCCAGACCTTGTCGAGCCGGCCCATGAGCACCTCTAGGTCGGGCGGGGTGCTTCCTTTGGCGACCTCGTGGGCCACGGCGTGCAGCACGCTGCCGAAGCCCATGGCGCTGGTCGTAGCCTGCCGCGCCTTGGCCTCGTGCTCCAGGAACCACTTCAGCGGGCATTCGCGCAAGCCCGCCAACGAGGTTCCGGACAGCGTGAGCGGCCGGCCCTCCGGCTGCACCGGACGGTCGCTGTGGGTCGTCGGCAGCAGACCCCACCACCGGTCGGGGTGGGCCGCTGCGACGAGGGAACGACCCTGCTCGTCCCGCGCGAAGGAAAGGGCCGCGAGCCGGGCAGCGGCCGCCCGCCGCAGCGCCGGCGAGCGAGCCGGGTCCACGGCCTCCCGACGCAGCGCAGCAACGAGGGCCGGCAGCGACAGCGGCCGGGCGACGCGGTCGTGCCGCGGCCGGGCGGTGACCCCGAGCTCGTCGAGGAACCGGCTCGGCCGCTCGCCGTCCTCCTCGCCGCTGTCCACCGCGGTGACGATGAGCCGACGGCGGGCCCGCGTGAGGGCGACGTAGAACAACCGCCGTTCGTCGACGAGCAGCGAGGCGCGGTCGGCGGGCGCGCGAAGGCCGCCCTCTGCCAGCGGCGCGAGCCGGTCGCTGTCGAGCAGGGTCGAGCGGCGGCGCAGGTCCGGCCAGCCGCCGTCCTGCACCGAGCAGACGATGACGACATCCCACTCCAGGCCCTTGCTGCGGTGGGCGGTCAGCAGTCGCACGGCCTCCCCGCGGGTGCCCCTGTCGGCGAGGACGTCACCCGGTATCTGCTGTGCAGCAAGCAGATCGAGCAGGGGACCTGCTCCGGCGACGGGCTGCTGTCCGAGAGCGCGGGCGACGGTCGCGAACAGCGCCACGACGGCATCCAGGTCGCGGTCCGCGGCCCGACCGGCGGGACCGCCGGCGAGCGAGGCCTCCTCCAGCCGGGCCGGCCACGGGCTGCCGTCCCACAACTCCCACAGCGCCTGCTCCGGCCCGGCTCCGGCGACGAGGACCTCCCGGGCCCGGGCCAGCAGCTGCGCCAGGCGGGCCGCCGGACGGGCCACCTTGGCGTCGAGCTGGAGCAGGTCACGCGGGTCGGCGAGCGCCTCGCGGAGCAGCTGCGCGGAGGGCGCCGGCAGCCGGTCCTGGGACTCCCCCAGCAGCGCAGCGGCGTCGCCGGCCCGGCGGTCCTGCGCACGCAGCGCCCGACCGAGCCGGCGCAGCGACGACGGGTCGGCGCCGCCGAGTGGGGACAGCAGCAGGTCGCGGGCGGTCTCCGTGGTCAGCTCGCGGTCGAGCCGCCGCAGGGCCAGCACCCGGGCCTGCTCCGACCCGGCGCGGGCCAGCTCGGCCTGGGCATCGGCGACCCGAAGGGCCACCAGCAGCGGCGCGACAGCCGGCTCACGGGCGAGCGGCAGCTCGTCCCCTGCCACCTCGAGCGGCACGCCCGCGGCCGTCAGGACCCGTCGCAGCAGCGGCACCGACCTCGCGCCGGACCGGACCAGGACGGCCATCCGCGACCAGGGGGTCCCGCGCTCGAGGTGCTCGCGCCGCAGCAGGTCGGCGATGGCGTCGGCCTCGGCGCCGGCAGAGGGGTGGGTGTGCACCTCGACCACGCCGTCCGGCGTGGCCGTCCCGGCCTGCAGCTCGCGATGGGCCCGGACCTTCTCGGCCGGCAGACCCGGGGCAGGCAGCCGGGCGGCGACCCGACGCGACACCTCGAGCAGCTGCTTCCCGGATCGACGACAGGTCTGCAGCGCCAGCACGGGCGCGGGTGAGCCGTCGGCCCGGGGGAAGCGCTGCGGGAAGTCGAGCAGCCCCGAGACCTCCGCGCCGCGGAACGCGTAGATGGCCTGGTCGGGGTCGCCCACGACGACGAGGTCGCGACCCTGCCCGGCCAGCGCCTGCAGCAACCGTTCCTGCGCCGGGTCGGTGTCCTGGTATTCATCGACGAAGACAGCGGCGTAGCGCTCGCGCAACGCCGCCTGGACCTCCGGATCCTCGGCGAGCAGCACCGCACGGTGGACCAGCTCGGCGTGGTCGACGGCGCCCTGAGCGTCCAGGACGTCAAGGTATTCGTTGAAGAAGCCCGCCAGCGCCGCCCAGTCAGCGCGCCCCTCCCGAAGGGCCAGCCCGCCGAGGTCGTCCGGCTCCATCCCGAGCTCACGGGCGCGCGACCAGAGCCCCCGCACCTGCTCGGCCAGCCCCTTGGTGCCGAGGGCGGCCCGCAGCGCCGTCGGCCAGCTGCGGCCGAGCTCCAGCGAGCCCTTCAGCAGCTCTCGGAGCGCGACGTCCTGCTCGGGTCCGGACAGCAGCCGCAGCGGATCGGCAAAGGCCTCCTTGGACTGGTGCTCGCGGAGCAGCGCGTAGCAGAACGCGTGGAACGTCCACGCCGACGTCCCGGCGGTCACGGTGTCGAGCCGGGCGGTCGTGCGGGACCGCAGCTCTTCCGCCGCCTTGCGGCTGAACGTCAGGACCAGCACCTGGTCAGGGTTCACGCCGCGCTCGACGGTGCGCGCCACTGCCTCGACCAGCGTCGTCGTCTTGCCGGTCCCGGGCCC
>JANLPD010000378.1:0-4957 GCA_031367045.1 Frankiales bacterium
AGCAGCCGTCCTGCGCGGCCCAGCCGGGCCGCTTCGCGCTCGTCGCCGGCCAGCGCCAGGGCCGCAGCACGTCGCGTCCGGGCGTCGGGGCAGACCAGCAGCTCGACGCCGTCTGTCGCACCCACGGCGGTGGCTGCCGCTGCCGTCGTCACGACCGGCGCGCCCCAGGACAGTGCCAGCAGGACCTGCGCCGGCTCGGTCGCCACGACTGCGGCCGCGCAGGCCATGGCGGTCGGGACGAGCTCGTCAGCGACCGGACGACCCTGCCAGCGCCAGCCGTCGGCCGCTTCGAGCAGGACGGGCGCTTCGCTCATCCCCCTGGCCCGGCGCAGGCGGGCCCGCACGGCGGTCGCGACCGGGGTGGTGGACAGACCGGGGACGGGGGCGCTGACGCGCAGAGCTGCCGGCTGGTGCAGCGCGCCCCGCTCGTCGAGGGCGCCGTCGTGCAGCAGCGCCACCGCGCGCGCCGCCAGCGGGGAGGTCGCGTCCTGCGCCGAGGAGCACCAGAGGGCGACGGGGACAGCGGCCGCTGGCGTGGCGCCGCCGACAACGAGCGCCGCAGCGGGAAGGCGGGCCTCGGAGCGGAACGTGCACCGGGAGGCCAGTGAGCGCACCAGCAGGTGCACCGATTCGGGAACCGCTCCGTCGACGTGCAGGACGACGACCGGCCGTCTCATGGGCGCAGGAGTTCGTCCACGACCGGGCCCCAGGTCAGGTCCTGCACCCGCTCTCGACCGGCCGCCCCGAGCCGTCTGGCAAGGCCGCGGTCGGCGGCCAGCCGGTCGATCGCGGCACCCAGCTGCTCCGGTGAGCCGTCGGTGACGAGGCCCGTCACGCCGTCCTCGACCCACTCCAGGACCCCGCCGGAGTCCGCCGCAGTGACGACCGGCTTGCCGGCGAGGAACGCCTGCAGGGTGACGTAGCCGTAGTCCTCGTCAAAGGGCGCGTAGACGACAGCCAGCGAGCCGGCAAACAGCTCGAGGAGGGCCTCGTCGGTGACGAAGCCTGGCAGGTCGACGCGGTCGGCGAGCCCGAGTCCAGCCACCCGGGCACGCAGCGTCGGCTCCAGGCTCCCCATGCCGGCGAGGACCGCGCGCACGGCTGGGCGCACGTGGGCCATCGCGTCGACGAGCAGTCCTGGGCGCTTGTTGGCCTCGAGCCGGCTCGGGCAGAAGACGTAGTCGCCTTGCGGGCCAGGCCAGATCCGGTCGTGCAGGGGCGGCGGGTGGTAGAGCGGCGTGGACGGCAGGCCGTTGAACCGGGCGAGGCGGTCGGTCACGACGGAGGACAGCGTATAGATGCGCTGCGCCTCTGCGAGGGCGACGCTGTCCCACTCGGTGAGCAGCCGTTGGACCTCCAGGCTGCGGTCGTCAGTGCCGAGGTCCGACCAGTCGGCGTCGGCAGCGTCGTACGCGCCGCGGTGCTGGTGGAGCAACCAGACGACCTTGCGGGGATGCCGCACGAAGTAGGACGGGAAGTTGGTGGCGATCACCAGGTCGGCGTCGACCGGGACCATCCGCCACGCCAGGGCGGCGTCGAAGAGGCGGTCTTTGTCCCAGGCGACCGGGAGGCGGACCAGCTCCGCGCGGTGGCCGGCCTGCTGGACCGCCTCGACGAGGTTGTTCATGAGCAGCTCGGCGCCGCCGCGGGCGAACGGGACCTGGGCTCCGCACACCAGCACGTCCACCTGCGCGCGGTCCCCGTTCCGGTAGGTGTCTTGCCTGTGCGGTCGCGCGAACCGCCAGCGGGCGCGCAAAGAGCATGGCACGGTGATCCCCAGGGGGGCCTCAACTGCCCTCGCGGCGGCGCCGATACTCCCAAGGTCACGCTCACCACAGGAGGCCACCCATGCATCGCCACGCCCGTGCAGCCTCGATCCTGCTCGCTGCGTCGTTCCTGCTGACCACGAGCAGCACGCTGGTGGCGGCGCCGGCGCAGTCGGCCGGCTCCACCGTGCTGACCAAGCTGCCGGGCTGGGATGGCGCGAGCGCGAGCGCGCGGACGCCGACGTACGCCGCGTGGTTCTCCCGCGATATCACCGGTGAGCACTTCTCGTCGCCGACGATCGGCGACTTCGACCGCGACGGCGTCATGGACATCGTTGCGGGTTTCCCCGACGGAACCGTCCAGGCCTGGCGCACCGACACCGGCCGGCGCTGGCTCAGCTACCGGGTCGGCAACGGCGCCGTGCAAGCTTCGCCCACCCTGGTCGACCTGCTCGGCAACGGGACTCTGGACGTGCTGACGACCGACACCGCCGGCGATGTCGTGGCCTTCGACGCCCTCGGGCGCACTCTCGTCCGGGTCAGGACCGGCGATGGTCGCCACGCTCCCGGCAACTTCGCGTCGCCGGTGGCCGCCGACATCAACCGCGACGGCCGCCTGGACATCGTCCTGCCGAGCTGGGACCACCACCTGCACGTCTGGGACGTCCGCTCGAACAAAGAGCTGCCGGGCTTCCCGGTCTTCCTCGGCGACACAAGCTGGTCGACCCCGGCGATCGCGGACATCGACAAGGACGGGTGGCCGGAGATCATCTTCGGCTACGACTGCGATGGCGTGCAGGGCCAGCCCTGCTACCCGCAGCGCGGGGGCTACCTCGGGGTGCTGCGCCACGACGGAACGCGGCAGCCCGGTTTCCCGCGCTTCATCGCCAACCAGGTCGTGTGGTCCAGCCCGGCTGTCGGTGACATCGACGGTGACGGCAAGCTCGACATCGTCGTCGGCACCGGCACCATGCCGGCGTCGCGGATGCCGGGGGGGCAGTACATCTACGCCTTCCACCACAACGGATCGACCGTGCAGGGCGCGTGGCCGGTGAAGGTCGGTGGCCGCGTGATGTCCTCACCTGCCCTGGGCGATATCGATGGCGACGGCAAGGTCGATGTGGCTGCCGTCGCAGACGACGGAAAGCTCTACGTGCTCGACCGTTACGGCCGGCTGCAGTTCGCCAAGTGCATCGCCAACGACCTCACCAGCTGCCCGAAGGGCTTGCACTCCTCGCCGTCCATCGCCGATGTGGACGGCAACGGCACGCGCGAGGTGGTCGTCGGGGGCGAGCAGTGGGTCGACGTCATCGGCGCCGGCGGGACGGTCCTCTACCGCGGCGAGACGGTCTCCGGCACCTTCCCGGTCACCGGCGCCCCTGCCATCGCGCAGATCGGTGGTAAGACCTGGATCGTCGCCGTCTCGAGCTCCCGGGACGCGGCCGGCTTCTACGGCCGGGTGTTCGCGTGGACCACCGGCCGAGCCAGCAGCACCGTGCAGCCCTGGCCGACGTTCCACCAGAATCCGCGTCACACCGGCCTGCTGCCCCTCGGTGCGCGCTGACCGCGGTCGGCTGAGCGCACTCGCTAGGATGGCCCGACCGGGAGAGCCGGTCAGCCGCGCCGCTCCATGCTGCCCGGGTCGAGCGATTCGTGAGAGCGGGACCGAGACCGACATGGCCACCGGGACGACGCTGAGCTCGCTGCCCCACACCGGGCTGTCCGACGTCGCCGGGCTAGAGCGGGTCAATGCCCGCCCGTCGTTCTGGCGCGGCTTTGGCACCACGGTGCGCGAGGTCTACCAGTATCGCGAGCTCCTCGGCCAGCTGGTCCGCAAGGAGCTCAAGGTCAAGTACAAGGACTCCGTGCTCGGCTTTTTGTGGACCTTTATCCGGCCCCTGCTCCAGCTGTTCGTCTACTCCGTCGTCATCGGGGTCTTCCTCGGCAGCAGCAAGTCCATCCCGGCGTTCGGCATCTACATCTACGTCGGGCTGCTCGCCTGGACGCTGTTCACCGACATCCTCGGCGGCTGCACCGGCTCGATCGTCAACAACGCCGGTCTGGTGAAGAAGGTCTACTTCCCGCGCGAGCTGTTCCCGCTGTCGGTCGTCGGCGCGTCGCTGATCAACTTCGTGCTGCAGTGCAGCGTGCTGCTCGTCGCCTACGGCTTCGCGCGGTCGGGTCCGGCCTGGAGCCAGCTCGGGCTGCTGCCACTGGCGCTGTTGGTGCTGCTGCTGTTCGCCACCGCGCTGGGCCTGCTGCTCGCGGCGTCCAACGTCTTCCTGCGCGACATCCAGTACCTCGTCGAGGTCGGCCTGCTGCTGTGGTTCTGGATGACGCCGATCATCTACGACTGGACCAAGGTCCGTGAGGTCCTCGTCGTGCGGCACAACCTCGGCTGGCTCTACGACATCTACCTGGCCAACCCGATGGCCAACGTCGTGCTCGCCTTCCAGCGGGCGCTGTGGTCCCAGGGCAAGGGCACGCCGTTCTACTACACCAACGGCCTGGCTGTCCGCCTTGGCGTGCTGGCCGTCGTCTGCAGCGCAGCCCTTTGGCTGGCCCAGCGGATCTTTGCGCGCAGCCAGGGCAACTTCGCCCAGGAGCTCTAGCCGGTGACCACAGATGTCATCCGCGTCCACGACGTCTCCAAGCGTTTCAACATCCACAAGGACAAGTCGCTCAAGGAGCGGGTGGTCAACTTCCGCCGCTCCAAGCAGCACGCCGAGGATTTCTGGGCGCTGCGCGACATCAGCTTCGACCTCACCGCCGGAAGCACACTCGGCCTGATCGGCCGCAACGGCTCGGGCAAGAGCACGCTGCTCAAGGTGATCGGCGGGATCCTCACGCCCAACACCGGCTACGTCGAGCGGCGCGGCCGCCTCGCGGCGCTGCTTGAGCTGGGCGCCGGCTTTCACGGCGACCTGAGCGGACGCGAGAACGTCTTCCTCAACGCCTCGATCCTGGGGCTCACCCGCAAGCAGACCGAACAGTACTTCGACGAAATCGTCGACTTCTCCGGCATCGAGGAGTTCATCGACACGCAGGTCAAGTTCTACTCGAGCGGGATGTACGTCCGGCTGGCGTTCGCCGTCGCCGTGCACGTCGACCCCGAGATCCTTCTCATCGATGAGGTCCTGGCGGTCGGCGACGAGCCGTTCCAGCGCAAGTGCCTGGAGCGGATCCGGCAG
>JANLPD010000196.1:0-15345 GCA_031367045.1 Frankiales bacterium
CTGGCGACCAGGGCCTGATGTTCGGCTTCGCCTGCGAGGAGACCCCCGAGCTGATGCCGCTGCCGATCGCGCTGGCCCACCGACTCGCGAAGCGCCTGTCCCAGGTCCGCAAGGACGGCGTGGTCCCCTACCTGCGTCCCGACGGCAAGACCCAGGTCACGATCGAGTACGTCGACGGCCGGCCGGTCCGCCTCGACACCGTGGTCGTGTCCTCGCAGCATGCCGAGGACATCGATATCGTCAGCCTGCTGACCCCCGACATCGCCGAGCACGTCGTCGCACCCGAGCTCGAGGCCCTCGGTATCGAGACCGAGGGTTATCGGCTCCTGGTCAACCCGACCGGCAAGTTCGTCATCGGCGGCCCGATGGGCGACGCCGGCCTCACCGGGCGCAAGATCATCGTCGACACCTATGGCGGCTATGCCCGCCACGGCGGTGGCGCCTTCTCCGGCAAGGACCCGTCCAAGGTCGACCGGTCGGCTGCCTACGCGATGCGCTGGGTCGCCAAGAACGTCGTCGCGGCCGGTCTGGCCAGGCAATGTGAGGTCCAGGTCGCCTACGCGATCGGCAAAGCAGAGCCGGTTGGTCTGTTCGTCGACACGTTCGGTACCGGCGTCGTGCTCGACAGCTTGCTGCAGGACGCCATCACCGAGGTCTTCGACCTGCGGCCGGCGGCCATCATCCGCGACCTGGACCTGCTCCGTCCGATCTACGCCCAGACGAGCGCGTACGGCCACTTCGGCCGCGAGTTGCCCGACTTCACCTGGGAGTCGACCGGGCGAGCCGAGCTGCTCAGGAAGGCCGCCGGCCAGTAACCCCCCGCTCGGCCAGCCCCCATCCGCCTTGCGTCCGCCGAAGGGGACAGTCCGACGCGGGAGCAGAGCGGACGTCCGGCCTTGGGGGTGGGCAGGTGGGGCAGGCGGGGGCAGGTGAGGGGCTGTCCTTGCCGCGCGGCCCTAGCCTCGCGGCGTGGACGAACAGGATCAGCTCGCCATCGGGGGGGCGCCGGCGCCCCCGCCCCGGCCGCGCCAAGCCCCGGTCCGGGCCACCCGGGCCGTTGCCGAGGTGCTGCCCGTCGCCCGGGTCGCGGTCGACAGCGGGCAGCCGCATCTCGACCGCCCTTTCGACTACGCGGTCCCGGCCGATGTGGCCGACCAGGCCCAGCCGGGCTGCCGGGTGCGGGTCCGCTTCTCCGGGCGGCTCGTGGACGCAATCCTGCTCGAGCGTTCGGCGACGACGGAGCACTCCGGTGCGCTCATGCCGCTCGCTTCGCTCGTCAGCCCGGAGCCGGTCCTTGCTGCGGACGTGGCGGCCCTCGCACGCGTGCTCGCCGACCGCTCCGCCGGAGTGCTGTACGACGTGCTGCGTCTCGCCCTGCCGCCCCGCCACGCCAAGGTCGAGGGGGAGCCCCCCGGGTCACCCGCCGAAATACCCTCCCCTCCCGAGGTGGGGACCTGGTCGAGGTACGCCGCGGGACCAGCCTTTCTGCAGGCCCTGGCGGCCGGTCGTAGCCCTCGTGCCGTGTGGGCGGCCCTGCCGGGGCCGACCTGGCCGGCGGAGGTGGCCGCCGCGGCGCAGGCCACGGCCGCGAGCGGGCGGGGCACCGTCGTGGTCGTGCCGGACGCCCGCGACCTCGACCGGGTGTCCCTCGCGCTGGGTGAGGTGCCGCATACGGTCCTGCGCGCCGACCTCGGCCCGGCCGAGCGCTACCGGCGGTGGCTGCGGGTGCGGCGCGGCGAAGTCTGCGTGGCGGTCGGGACCCGCGCTGCGGCCTACGCGCCGGTGGCCGACCTCGGGCTGGTCGTCATCTGGGACGACGGCGACGACCTGCACGCCGAGCCGCGCTCGCCCTATGTCCACGTTCGCGACGTCCTCGTGCAGCGGGCCCACCTCGCTGGTGCTGCCGCCCTGATCGGCGGCTTCACCCGCACAGCCGAGGGACAGCTGCTGCTCGACACCGGCTGGGCCAAGCCGTTGCTCGCCGCGCGGCAGGAAATCCGGCTGGCCGCCCCAAGGGTCGAGGGGACCTCGGAGGACGACCTCGCCGGCGACCCGCTCGCCCGCGCCGCACGACTGCCCGCGCGGGCGTTCGAGGTGGCGCGGCGGGCACTAGCCGACGGTGCCCCGGTCCTCGTGCAGGTTCCACGCCGGGGCTATGCGCCCCTGCTGGCATGTGCCCGCGACCGGACCCCGGCGCGCTGCGAGGTATGCGCCGGCCCGCTCGCGGTGCCCAGGAGCGGCGCGATGCCCACCTGCTCCTGGTGCGGGGCGCTTGTCGGCGACTGGCGGTGCCCGGCGTGCGAGGGCCGGGCGATGCGGGCGGTGATCGTCGGCGCTCGGCGGACCGCGGAGGAGCTTGGTCGCGCCTTCCCCGGCAGCCCGGTGCGCATCAGCGGTCGCGACGAGGTCCTTGCCACCGTGCCGGGCACTCCCGCGCTGGTCGTCGCAACGCCTGGCGCCGAGCCCGTGGCTGACGGTGGGTACGGCGCCGTCCTGCTGCTGGACGGCTGGGTTCTGCTCGGGCGCGCCGACCTGCGCACGGGGGAGGAGGCGCTGCGCCGCTGGGCAGCCGCCGCAGCGCTGGCCCGCCCGGGTGCACCGGTCGTGATCGGTGCCGACCGGGGCGTGCCGCAGGTCCAGGCGCTGACCCGCTGGGACCCGGCTGGAGCTGCCGAGCGGGAGCTTGCCGAGCGGACCGAGCTCGGCTTCCCGCCGGCCACCCGGATGGCAGCCGTCGACGGGCCACCTGAGGCCCTCGCCGGGCCAGCGCTCATTGGACTCGGGCTCGAGGGCTTCGAGCTGCTCGGCCCGGTGCCCCTGTCGCCGGGGCGGGAGCGCCTGCTGGTCCGCGTGCCGCGATCACGGGGGGCCGAGCTGGCCACGGTGCTGAAGGCCCTGGTGGGGACCCGGAGCGCCCGCAAAGCCGAACCGCTGCGGGTAGAGCTCGACCCGCAGTCGCTCACCGAGCGCTCCACCTAGACTGGGCCGGTGTCCACGCGTCCCATCCGCCTGCTCGGCGACCCTGTCCTGCGCACGAAAGCGCAGGCCGTCACGACCTTCGACAAGGAGCTGCGCACCCTCGTCAAGGACCTCACCGACACCATGCTGGAGGCGCCCGGCATCGGGCTTGCCGCGCCCCAGATCGGCGTCTCCCTGCGCGTGTTCGTCTACGACGTAGAGGACGCGTTCGGCCACCTGATCAACCCGGTGCTGCATTTCCCGAGCGACGAGGAGGTGGACGGCGACGAGGGCTGCCTATCGCTTCCCGGCCTGACCTTCGACTGCGCCCGCAAGGCGCACGTTGTCGCCCACGGACAGAACGTCTACGGCGACCCCGTCACGATCGAGGGCACCCAGCTACTGGCGCGGTGCGTCCAGCACGAGGCCGACCACCTCGACGGCGTGCTGTTCATCGACCGCCTCGACGCCCTCACCAAGCGGGCGGCGATGGACGCCATCCGGGACGCCGAGTGGTCCGGGCAGCAGGCGCCTGTGATCAAGGCGAGCCCCCACCCCCTGCTCGGCGGCGCGCGCTGAGACTGGTCTTCGCGGGCACCCCCGAGCCGGCGCTGCCGAGCCTCGCCGCGCTGCTCGCGAGCAGCCACGAGGTGGCGGCGGTCCTCACCCGCCCCGACGCCCCTGCCGGCCGGGGCCGCACCCTGCGGCCCAGCCCCGTGCGCGTGCTCGCCGAGGAGCGCGGGCTCGAGGTGCTGACTCCCGTCCACCCTCGCGACGAGGACTTCCAACAGCGGTTGCGCGCCCTGGCGCCCGACTGCTGTCCCGTCGTCGCCTACGGCGCCCTCGTGCCGCGACCGGTCCTGGACATCCCGGCCCACGGCTGGGTCAACCTGCACTTCTCGCTGCTACCTGCCTGGCGCGGCGCTGCCCCCGTCCAGCGGGCGTTGATCGCCGGTGACGAGGTGACCGGCGCCTCGGCGTTCCTGCTCGAGGAGGGGCTCGACACGGGTCCGGTCTTCGGCACGCTGGTCGAGCAGGTCCGCCCCACGGACACCACCGGCGACCTGCTCGCCCGCCTTGCTGTCGCGGGAGCCGGGCTGCTGGTCGCGACCCTCGACGGGATCGAGAGCGGCGAGCTCGTCGCTCTCCCACAGCTTGGCGAGGGCGTCAGTCTCGCCCCCAAGGTCAGTGCCCTGGACGCCCGTGTCGACTGGACGACACCGGCTCTGCGGGTGGACCGGGTCGTCCGTGCTTGCACGCCGACTCCGGGCGCGTGGACGACGTTTCGAGGCCGCCGGGTCAAGATCGGCCGTGTCACGTGCACCGAGCAGGAGCTGCCGGCCGGTGAGCTGCGCGACGGGCTGGTTGGCACCGCGACGCAGTCCGTCCGCCTCGGCGAGGTGCGGCCAGAAGGCAAGGGCGTCATGGCAGCCGGCGACTGGCTCCGCGGGCTCCGGCCCCAGCCCGGCGAGCGCTTCTTGTGACGAGCGGCAGGGCCCGCCCCGCAGGAGCGCAGCGCACGAGGCGCGCGGCCTCGCCATACCGGCCACCGGCAGACGATGCGCCCAGGCGCGCGGCGTACGACGTGCTGCTCGCGGTCCGCGAGCGCGACGCCTACGCCAACCTCGTCCTTCCCGGGCTGCTCCGCGAACGCAAGCTCGACAGCCGCGACGCCGCGCTCGCTACCGAGCTCGCCTATGGAACGCTGCGCGGCCAGGGTCTGTACGACGCGGTCTTGGCGGCGTGCGTCGACCGGCCGCTGGCCGACGTCGACCCACCCGTCCTGGACGTGCTACGGCTTGGCGCCCATCAACTGCTCCGCACCCGGATCCCACCCCACGCGGCGGTCTCGGCCACGGTCGACCTGGCCCGCTGGGTCGTCTCGGCTGGGCCCGTCGGGTTCGTCAATGCCGTGTTGCGCAAGGTCGCGGCGCAGGACGAGGCCGCGTGGGTCGCCCAGCTTGCGCCGGCCGGCGACCCGCTCGGCGCCCTCGCGCTGGCCCACTCCCACCCGCGCTGGATCGCGTCGGCGTTCCGGGACGCCCTTGGCGGGGACCTCGTGGAGACCGCCGCGCTACTCGCCGCCGACGACGCGCGCCCCGTCGTCCACCTCGTTGCCCGCCGGATCGACCGCGACGAGCTGCTGCGCGACAGCGGTGGCGAGGCCGGGCCGTGGTCCCCACGCGCCGTCCGGATGAGGGACGGCGATCCCGGCGACATCGCTGCGATCCGGCACGGCCGGGCCGGTGTCCAGGACGAGGGCAGCCAGCTCGTGGCCCTCGCCCTCGCGGCCGCCGAGCTCGAGGGCCCGGACCGTCGCTGGGTGGACCTGTGCGCCGGCCCGGGCGGCAAGGCCTCGCTGCTCGAGGTCCTCGCCGACGATCGCGGGGCCCACCTGATCGCCGTGGAGCTGCAGGAGCACCGGGCCGCGCTTGTTCGGCGTGCTGGCGTTCGCTCGGTCGTGACGGCCGACGGGCGGCAGCCCCCGCTCGCCGCGGGATCTGTGGACCGGCTGCTGCTCGACGCTCCGTGCAGTGGGCTCGGCGCCCTTCGCCGCCGGCCTGAGTCACGGTGGCGGCGTCAGCCGACGGATCTGCCTGGACTCACCAAGCTCCAGGGCCAGCTGCTCGACTCGGCCGCCATGCTGCTACGTCCCGGCGGCGTCCTCGCCTATGCCACCTGCTCGCCGCACCTGGCCGAGACCGTCGTCCCGGTGTCGGACGTCCTGCGTCGTCATCCCCGGCTAGAGCAGCTCGACGCCCGACCGCTCCTGCCCGGAGTGCCCCACCTCGGTGACGGTCCCGGCGTCCAGCTCTGGCCGCACCGGCACGGCACCGACGCGATGTTCCTCGCGCTCCTGCGTCGCCGCGCGTGAGCTCTGTCGACAGCTTCACCCCGCAAAGGGTCGGGGCTCCCTAGACTTCGGATCATCATGCCGACTCCCCTGCGCGCCCAGGTGTCACCAAGCATCCTGGCGGCAGATTTTGCCCACCTTGCCGATGAGATCGCGTCCGTCAAGGGTGCCGACTGGATCCATGTCGACGTCATGGACAACCACTTCGTGCCCAACCTGACGCTCGGGTTGCCGGTCGTCGAGGCGATCCTGCGTGCGACCGAAACCCCGGTCGACTGCCACCTGATGATCGAGGACCCGGACCGCTGGGCCCCGGCCTTCGCAGAGGCAGGCGCCGGAAGCGTGACGTTTCACGCCGAGGCCGCCGTCGCACCGGTGCGGCTCGCCCGCACGTTGCGGGCCGCCGGGGCACGTGCCGGCCTGGCCCTGAAGCCGGCCACCCCGGTTGAGCCCTACCTCGACCTGTTGACCGAGCTCGACATGCTCCTGGTGATGAGTGTGGAGCCCGGTTTCGGCGGCCAGGCGTTCCTGGATGTCGTGCTGCCCAAGGTGCGGCGCTGCCGCGAGGCGATCCGAGGGCTTGACGTCGACATCTGGCTGCAGGTGGACGGCGGCGTCAGCGCAGCGACGATCGAGCGGTGCGCCGAAGCCCGCGCCCCCGTGTTAGTCGCGGGCCGCGCCGCCGTCGGCGCCAAGGACCCAGGGGCTGCCGTCGCTGCCCTGCGGGCCCAAGCGCAGGCCGTGCTGGACCAGTCGTGAACCCCCGGGTCCTGGTCGCGGACGCCGACCGCGACATCGCGCGCTTCGTCGAGATCAACTTGTCCCTGGAGGGCTTTGACGTCGAGGTCGTCCACGACGGCGAGACGGCGCTGCTGCGGGCGACGAAGGACCCGCCGGACCTCGTGCTGATGGACGTGATGATGCCGGGGCTGGACGGCGTTGAGGTGGTGAGGCGGTTGCGCGCCCAGGCCGGCACGACCTCGATCCCGGTGATCCTGGTGACCGCCAAGGCCCTGACCGCCGACAAGGTCGTCGGGCTGACGGCCGGGGCCGACGACTACATCGTCAAGCCGTTCGACACCCTCGAGCTGATCGCCCGGGTCCGGACCACCCTGCGGCGCACCGCCGACGTCCGGGCGGTGTCACCTCTGACCGGCCTGCCCGGAAACCACCGGATCGACCTGGAGATCGTCGGCCGGGCGAGCAGCGCGGTCCCGTACGCCGTCTGCCACTTCGACCTCGACGAGTTCAAGAGCTTCAACGACGTCTATGGCTTCCTCCGGGGCGACGAGCTCCTGCTGGCCTTGTCGGGGTGCCTGCTCACAGCGGTGGGCAAGGCGGGTGACCCGCTGGCCTTCGTCGGCCACGTCGGCGGGGACGACTTCGTGGTGGTCTGCACGCCGGAGCAGGCTGAGCCGCTCTGCGACCTGGTCGTGGCCGAGTTCGATGCCCTCGTCCCGGGCCACTACGACGCCGTCGACGCTGCGCGGGGCTGGCTCGAGGTCGTGGACCGCCGGGGGGAGCTGCGCCGCTACGGGCTGGTCGCCGTCAGCATCGGTGTGGCTGCGATGAAGGGCGGGTCCCGTGACCACCGGGCGGTCATCGCTGCCGCCAACGAGATGAAGGGCGTGGCCAAGAGCACGATGGGTTCGGTGGTCGCCGTCGATCAGCGGCACTAGGCTCGGCACCGACAGTCACGTGCGCTCCGGGGCAGGTGGGATTCCTGACCGGCGGTGACAGTCCGCGACCCGCTCGCAGCCAGCCAGCGGTGGACCCGGCGCAACTCCGGGACCGACGGTGAAAGTCCGGAGGAGAGGCAGCGCGCGGGCGACGGGCCGTGCCCTGCGCGGAGACCGTCGTCCGTCCCCGGAGCGCCCTCGCGCTAGTGGGACGAGAGCAGGCAAGTGGACGAGCAGCAGGCCGTACGTCGCGCCGTCGCGCTCTCCCGTGCCGTGCTCGGGACCACCAGCCCCAACCCTCCAGTGGGGGCAATCGTGCTGGACTCGTCCGGTGAGGTCGTCGGTGAGGGCGCCACGCAGCCGCCCGGTGGGGCGCACGCCGAGGTCGTCGCCCTCGCCGAGGCGGGCATCTTGGCCCGTGGCAGCACGGTCGTGGTGACCCTGGAGCCGTGCGCCCATTCGGGCCGGACCAGCCCGTGCACCACAGCGCTGCTCGAGGCAGGGGTGCGGCGCGTCGTGGTCGCGTGCGCCGAGCCGACCAGCCTGGCGGGCGGTGGCGCGAAGGTGCTCTGCGCCGCCGGGGTCGACGTCGTCACCGGCATGCTCGAGGACGAGGTCGCCCGCGGCCCGCTCGAGGCCTGGCTCGGCGCCCAGCGCCTCGGTCGTCCCTTTGTCACCTGGAAGTACGCAGCGACCCTGGACGGGCGGAGTGCGGCTGCCGACGGCACCAGCAAGTGGATCACGTCGCAGCAGGCGCGCGCCGATGTCGCGCAGCTGCGTTCGGAGGTGGACGCGGTCGTGGCCGGCATCGGCACCGTGCTTGCCGACGACCCGGGGCTCACGGTCCGGATCGACGGCCGGGCCACCGGGCGTCAGCCGCTGCGCGTCGTGCTGGACAGCGACGGGCGGACCCCCCCGGGCGCTCGGGTCCTCGACGACAGCGCCGAGAGCCTCGTCGTCACCTCAGCTCTCGCGCCGCGGCACGACCCGGCGGCTGTCCTTGCACTGCTGGGGGAGCGGGGCGTGGTGAGTGTGCTGCTCGAGGGCGGCCCCACGGTCGCCGCCTCTTTCGTTGCCGCCGGGCTTGTCGACCGCATCGTCGGCTACGTCGCCCCTGCGCTGCTGGGGGACGGTCCGAGCGCGCTCGCGTCGATCGGCGCAGGAACGATCACTGATGCCGTCCGGTTGCGGCTGGATGAGGTGTCGCGCGTCGGCGACGACGTGCGGCTCGTCCTACGGAGAGGCTGACCGTGTTCACAGGGATCGTCGAAGAGCTCGGTGAAGTCACCGGCTGGGAGGAGCTCGCGGATGCGGCGCGGATCACCGTCCGCGGGCCGGTCGTGACGGGCGATGCCCGCCACGGTGACTCGATCGCCGTCAACGGCGTCTGCCTCACGGTCATCGCCAACGAGGGCGGCACCTTCACCGCTGACGTCATGCGCGAGACGCTGGCGCGCTCGGCGCTCGGCGCCCTGGTCGTCGGCAGCCCGGTCAACCTTGAGCGCGCGGTCCGACTGCAGGACCGGCTGGGGGGCCACCTCGTCCAGGGCCATGTCGACGGCACGGCCGAGGTGCAGGTGGTCACGCCGGACGAGCACTGGACCGTCGTACGCCTGTCGCTGCCGACGGACCTCGCGCGCTACGTCGTGCAGAAGGGCTCCATCACCGTCGACGGTATCTCGCTCACGGTCTCCGGCGTGGGTGCTGACTGGGTCGAGGTCAGCCTCATCCCCACGACGCTCGGCCGCACCACGCTTGGCCGCAAGGGACCCGGTGACCTGGTCAACCTCGAGGTCGACATCACTGCGAAGTACGTCGAAAAGCTGCTGGCTGCGGGCATCGGGCCCGGTAGCAGCAGCAAACGTCACCACGAGGAGAGCGCGTGAGCACCGCCGATGCCCCCATCAGCGCGATGCTGGGGCTGGACACGATCGAGCGCGCCGTCGCTGACATCGCTGCCGGCAAGGCGGTCGTTGTCGTCGACGACGAGGATCGCGAGAACGAGGGCGACATCGTGTTCGCCGCGCAGATGGCCAGCCCCGAGCTCATCGCCTTCGCGATGACCTACTGCCGCGGACTGCTCTGTGTACCGCTCGAGGAAGACGTCCTGGACCACCTGCAGCTCGGGCAGATGGCGCCGAACAACACGGAGCGCATGCAGACCGCTTTCACCGTCAGCGCGGATGCGCGCGAGGGAGTCACGACCGGCATCAGCGCCGCGGACCGGGCCCACACGATCCAGCTCCTGGCCAACCCGCACACCTCGCCCTACGACCTGGTCCGCCCCGGTCATGTCTTCCCGCTGCGGGCCAAGTCTGGCGGTGTGCTGCGTCGTCCCGGCCACACCGAGGCCGCCGTCGACCTGGCGCGCATGGCCGGCCTGCGCCCGGCCGGTGTCATCTGCGAGATCGTCCAGGAGGACGGCACGATGGCTCGGCTGCCCCAGCTGCGGGTGTTCGCCGCCGAGCACGACCTGGCGCTCATCTCCATCGCCGACCTCATCGCCTGGCGCCGGCGCACCGAGAAGCAGGTGGACCGGGTTGCCGAGGCCAAGATCCCGACCGACCACGGCGACTTCCTCGCCGTCGGCTACGAGTCGGTGCTCGATGGAACGGACCACGTCGCGCTGGTCCGCGGCGACATCGGTGACGGGCGTGACGTCCTCGTCCGCGTGCACTCCGAATGCCTGACCGGCGATGTCTTCGGCTCGCGTCGCTGCGACTGCGGCCCGCAGCTGGACGCAGCGCTGGCGGCCGTCGCGAAGGAGGGTCGCGGCGTGGTGCTATACGTCCGCGGTCACGAGGGCCGGGGGATTGGCCTTTTGCACAAGTTGCAGGCCTACCAGCTGCAGGACAACGGCTCGGACACCATCGACGCCAACCTTGAGCTGGGCCTGCCCGCCGACGCCCGCGACTACGGCACCGGTGCGCAGATCCTCGTCGACCTCGGCGTCCGCACGATGCACCTCCTGTCCAACAACCCCGGCAAGCGGGCCGGCCTGGAGGGCTACGGCCTGGAGATCGTCGGCCGCATCCCGCTACCGACACTGGCGACGCCGGAGAACCTGCGCTACCTCAAGACCAAGCGCGACCGGATGGGCCACGACCTGCCGGGGCTCGCGGCCTTCGAGGACGAGGCCACCGAGGCTGCTGTGGACAATGCGCACCCGACAGATGACGACGAGCTGTGAGCGGCACCGGGGCGCCGGGCGCCAAGCCGTTCGACGCGCGTGGGCTGACCGTTGCGGTGGTGGCCACCCGCTGGCACGACCAGATCAGCAGCGCCTTGCTGGACAGCGCCCTGCGCACCGCCGCCGAATGCGGTGTCGAGGAGCCGACCGTGGTGCGCGTGGCCGGCGCGTTGGAGCTGCCCGTCGTCGTGCAGTTCTTGGCCAGCAGCCACGACGCGGTCGTGGCGCTTGGCGTCGTCGTACGCGGCGGTACCCCGCACTTCGAGTACGTCTGCGACGCCGTCACCGCCGGCCTGACCAGGGTGGCGCTGGACAGTCACACGCCGGTGGGCAACGGCGTCCTGACGACCGACACCGAGCAGCAGGCGCTGGACCGCGCCGGGCTGACGGACAGCCCGGAGGACAAGGGCCGGGAGGCGGTGCTCGCTGCACTCGACACGGCTGCGACCCTGAGGGCGCTGCGCACGGGGAACCATCCTGGGACGGCCTGACGCCGTCCCGATCCCGTCCCCGACCTGTCGCCTCGTCCGGAAGGCTCCACCGTGCTCGCCGTCGTCCTGCCCAAGGGCAGCCTCGAGAAGCAGGTCCTCGACCTGTTCACCTCCGCCGACCTCGCCGTCATCCGCGGGTCGGATCGCGACTACCACGCCAAGGTCGACGACCCGCGGATCGACAAGGTGCGCTTCCTTCGTCCACAGGAGATCCCGACCTACGTCGAGCAGGGCATCTTCGACCTGGGCATCAGCGGTCGGGACTGGATCACCGAGACCGGTGCCGACGTCGTCAGCCTCGGCGAGATCGGTGGCGGCCGGGCCGGTGAGGCCATCGTGTCAGTGGTCCTCGCGGTGCCGAAAGAGTCGCCCTGGACGACAGCGGCAGACCTGCCGGACGGCGTGCGGATCTCCACCGAGATGCCGGAGACGACCCGGCGCTTCCTCGCGGAGCACGGCGTCAAGGCCAAGGTGTTCACCAGCCACGGCGCGACCGAGGCCAAGATCCCGGACATCGTCGACGCCATCGTGGAGCTCACCGAGACCGGCTCAAGCCTGCGCAAGGCAGGCCTGAAGGTCATCGCCACTCTGCTGACCAGCCGCACCGAACTGATCGCCAACCGCGACGCCTACGAGGACCCGGCCAAGCGCTCCGCGATGGACGACATCGTGGTCCTGCTCCAGGGCGCCCTGCGAGCCAAGGGCCATGTGCTGCTCAAACTCAACGTCCCGGCGGAGCAGCTCGAGGCAGTCCTCGCCGAGCTACCGGCGATGGCGTCACCGACGATCATGGCGCTCGCCCACAGCGCGATGCAGGCGCTGGAGACCGTGGTCCCGAAAAAGGGCGTCAACACGCTCATCCCCGCCCTGAAGGCTGCGGGTGCGCGCGACATCCTGGAGCTGCCGATCTCGAAGATCGTCGAGTAGTGAGGGCGGCGGCCATGCCAACCGCCACGCCGACCGACGCGCCGTCCGGCAAGACGGCGCTGGCACTGACGGCGGCGGCCGGCTCGGGGGCGCTGGTGGCCGTGCAGCAGCGCCTCAACGGCGACCTCAGGCTCGACGTGGGCGACCCCGTCCTGGCGGCGCTGGTGTCGTTCGGCACCGGCCTGCTCGTGGTGGTCGTCGTCGTGGCTTCGCGCCGGTCCTCAAGGCAGGCGCTCCCCAGCCTGCGGAGCGTCCCGGGATGGCTTCGGCTCGGGGGACTGGGGGGAGCGACCCTCGTCGTCGCCGGGGCAGCCGCAACCCCGATCATCGGCGTCGCGCTGTTCACGGTGGGGTTGGTCGCCGGGCAGACGGCAGGGGGCCTGCTCGTCGACCGCGTCGGCCTCGGTCCGGGTGGGCGGCACGGGCTGACCGCGCCACGTCTCGCCGGCGCGCTGGTGTGCATCATCGCGGTAGGGGTCAGCGTCCTGGGCAAGGGCGCCCGCGCTGCCGACCCGCTGCTGCTGGTCCTCGTGGTCGTGGCGGGCTTTCTGATCTCCTTGCAGCAGGCGCTCAACGGACGGATCCGGCGCGCGACCGGCGACGCCGGTGTCGCGACGCTGGTCAACTTCGTCGTAGGTACCTCGGCGCTCGCGCTCCTGCTCGGGCTCCGGGACCTCCTCCACCCCCTGCAGTTCGGCCACTGGCCAGGACTTGACCGGTGGTACCTCTACCTCGGTGGGCCCATCGGCGCGATCTTCGTCGCCGTAGCCGCCACGATCGTGCGGCTGCTCGGCGTTCTTCGCCTGGGGCTCGCCGTCGTGGCCGGGCAGCTGATCAGCGCCGTCCTGCTCGACTCCGGCCTGCCAGGAGGCGCAGGGATCGAGGCGACCACCGGTCTCGGGGCGGGGCTCACCCTCGGTGCCGTGGCAATCAGCGGCCTCCGCCCGAAGGTGCCATCGTGACTTCTTCCTCTCCGGGGCCGCTGGTGGTGCGGCCCCGCAAGCTCCTGTTGGTCGCCCGGGGTGCCGCTGCCCTTGTCGCCGTGTCTTTCCTGGCCATCGCGTTCGCCCTGCGGACCGGGGAGGGGGGGATGACCTTCAAGCTCGGCGACCAGGTGGCGATGGCCGTCCTCGGCCTGCTGTTGGCCGGCGCGGTCCTCCTGCTGACACGGGCCCGCGTCGAGGCGGACACGACCGGGATCTGGGTTCGCAATGTCTTCGGTGCCAAGGCCGTCCCTTGGCAGGTGGTCCGCGGCATCGTCCTGCTCGACGGGTCGCCGTGGGCCTCGCTCGAGCTGCACGACGATGACCGGATCGCACTGATGGCTATCCAGGCCAATGATGGCAAGCGCGCTGTAGACGCTGTCCTGGCGCTGCGCCGGCTGCTCGCCTCCTCCCAGCACAGATGACGCCGGACAGGGGGGAGGCGGACCCGGTTCTGGCTGCGGCCCTGCTGCGCGGGACCGGCACCCCGCAGCAACTGGCCGCCCTGCACGCCGCACTTGTGGGCGCGCGCGTGCTCATCCCGCTCGTTGCGTTCGCCGGCTCGACCCCGATGGACACCACCGCGCCGGAGTCCACGGCGAGCGGGTTGCGCGACGAACCCCCGGCGGAGATCGCGCTGATGACCCTCGTGGTCGACGGGCGGTCGGCGTTGCCGGTCTTCAGCTCGCTCGCCGAGCTGCTCAGCTGGCGCGCGGATGCCAGGCCGGTCCCGATGTCGGGTTCTGACGCGTGCCGCTCAGCGGTGGAGCGGGGGGCGGTCGCACTGGTCATCGACCCGGCCGGTGCTGCAGTCACCATCACGCCACTGGCCGAACTTGCTCGCGGCTGGGTCCCTGTCGCCGGTGCATCCCTAGCCGTACGGCGTACGACCGCGGAGCTGGTCGCACCCGACGTCGCCCCCGACCCGGGCCTGGTCGACGCCCTCGTGCAGGCGTTGCGCGGCGAGCCGGTGCTGGCCGCGCGGCTCTTTAAGGGGCCTGACGGGCCGGTGCTCGGCGTCGTTCCCAGCGCGGCCCCTGACCCAGTGTCGCTCGCGGCACTGGCGTCGCGCGTGGCCAGCCGGCTGGGGGCGGCGCTGCCCGCCGACGGCCTCGACCTGGCAGCGGTGGACCTGGATGTGCTGGGGCAGGATGGCCCCGGGCTGGTGCTGCCGCTGGGCCGACCGCTGGGTTGGCGCTGGCCCAGAAGGCGCCGGTGAGCCGTCCAGGGGGACCCTGCTACCCTTGCCGCGCGACCTGTCCCGCTGACGCCGCCCCTGTCGAAGGGGTGGCAGAGGCAGACACGCAAGCGGAGGCCCCACCTCCCACCTGAGCAGCCCCCGGGCAGCCAGGTCAGGTCGGTCCGTCAGCCGCCGCACGAGGCGGCGGACGGCCGTTCCCGCATTGTGCGGGTGGTGGGCCCTGTGCTGCGCACAGGGCCCTTCTTCATGGGGAAGCCCGGGTCGCTGCCAGAGCAGTGCCTACGAGGAGGCCCCATCAGCGCAGAACCCCGCATCAACGACCGGATCCGCGTCCCCGAGGTGCGGCTGGTCGGCCCGAACGGCGAGCAGGTCGGCATCGTCGCCATCGGTGAGGCCCTGCGGCTGGCCCAGGAGAGCGACCTCGACCTCGTCGAGGTGGCCCCGATGGCCCGGCCGCCGGTGGCCAAGCTCATGGACTACGGCAAGTTCAAGTACGAGACCGCTCAGAAGGCGCGTGAGAGCCGCAAGAACCAGGTGCTCAACGTCATCAAGGAGATGAAGCTCCGCCCGAAGATCGACCCGCACGACTACGCGACGAAGAAGGGCCACGTGGTCCGCTTCCTCAAGCAGGGCGACAAGGTCAAGATCACGATCATGTTCCGCGGACGCGAGCAGTCCCGGCCCGAGCTGGGCTTTCGACTGCTGCAGCGGCTGGGGGAGGACGTCTCGGAGCTCGGCTTCGTGGAGTCCAGCCCCAAGCAGGACGGCCGCAACATGATCATGGTCCTCGCGCCGCACAAGAACGCAGCCGACCTCAAGAAGGCCGCCGCCGACGCGAAGAACGCCCAAGCCAGCACCCCCGGCGAGACCAGCGACACCAGCGAGGCAAGCGACATCAGTGACACCAGCGAGACCAGCGAGACCAGCACGGACAGCCAGGCGGACGACGGCATCCCGTCGACCGGTGACGAGCAGTAGCTCTCTCAAAGACAAGGATCGACGGCAGCCATGCCCAAGCAGAAGACGCACAGCGGTGCGAAGAAGCGCATCAAGGTGACCGGC
>JANLPD010000199.1:0-1665 GCA_031367045.1 Frankiales bacterium
GGCGTCGGGGCCCTGGGGTCAAGACGGAGCGCCCGGAGCGAAGCGAGGACGAACGGTCTTGAGGCCGGGGTGGCGGCTGCTACCTGAACGAGCCTGCGGCGAGTTGGGGGTGGACGTGCGGTGTAGGCACGACGTGCCGGGAGGGCGTGGATCAGTGCGCCGCCAGACTGGTATGCGCGGGTCGGAACCGCAAGTAGGGAATCCGCAGGTAGTTGCCCCATACTTATCGGGCCCATCCCGACTAAGTCGGTGGGCGAAGTGCCGCCGGGGATCGGTCCTGCGACGGCGGTCTCCCGGCACGTCGTGGTCCTTCTCGGGCGGCGGCCACTGATGAGCCGCGGCCCGACATTCGTGTGCATCTCCTTGTCTGTCAGGCGATCAGGCGGGTGAGGTCATCTCGGCCCACATGAACCCGGCGAGCTCCCGGGCGACGGCCACGTTGATAACGTTGGGTGGCAGCCCTCGGGCGGTGAGTCGGCGGTAGCGACCGGCGAGTCGCTGGTGCGCGACGCTTGCCCGCGCGACGGTCGCGGGTCCGACATGCCTCTGTCGTTCCTGCAACGTCTTGCCCGCCACCGGACGCCCTCGGAAGTGCCAAGCGGACTCGATCAGCTGAGTGCGGATCACGACGTTCCCGCTCTTGGTAATCGAGCCCTGCCTGCGGCGCTCACCACTGGAGTGCTCGGACGGGACCAGGCCCGTGAAGGCCATGAACGACCGTGCGTGAGCGAACCTTTCCCACTCGTTGGCGACCTCGGCGGCGATAGTGAGACCACCGAGGTAACCGACCGCGTGATAGGCAGCCAGCCGATGCGCTGCTTGCCCGATCGGCGGCTTGTCGAGCCACGCCCGTAGGTCGGTGCTGATTGAGGCGAGCTGCTGCTCGCGGATCGCCATCACCGACCGGTAGTACTCGAACGTCTGACGCTCGGCGGACTCACTGAAACGCAGCGCGTCCAGCCACTGATGATGAGCCTGCGTCCAGGTGGTCCCAGCGCGGTAGACGTGACCGTGGCGCAGCAGCAGTGCCAGCAGCCGTCGACGGACCCGCTTGAGGTCATCGTCAAGGTCGTGCCGTGCCCGAGCCAAGTCGCGGACCGCCTCGATCTCCGGCGCCGGAATGTGGATAGCAGTCAGCAACCCAGCCCGGTGAAGGACCGCGAGCGAAGCGGCATCTCGCTTGTCGGTCTTGACCCGATCGCCTGATTCCTTAGGGATCCTGGACGGCGCGACCACATCGCACGCCACACCCCAAGACTTCAAAGTGCGGGCCAACGTGAAGCCCGTCGGGCCCGCTTCGTAGCAGGCCTTCAACCGGCTCGGGTTCCCGCACTTGCTGATCAGCTGGCGGACCGCGGCGTCATCAGAACCGATGCGCTGCACGACCGGGGTGGTCGCATTCGCCTCCAACACCCCGGCAGTGATCGACAGCTTGTGCACGTCCAACCCCACGTGGATCGGACCCCGCGACTGCGCGAAACTCTTCATGAACGGTCGGCTCCTTCCTCCGCTGTGGCTCCATCCACCTCAGAGTGGATGACCCACGACAAGACGCAAGTCGCGGACCGGAGCCGGCCGTTCCATGCCTACTTCTCCACCTTGCCCCCGCTGCCGGTCAGTGATCGGCTCGCCAGGAACTCCCGCGCCGGCCGGCGAATTTTCATG
>JANLPD010000451.1:0-1588 GCA_031367045.1 Frankiales bacterium
CCGGATCTGCGAGCCGCGCACGGCACTGTCCTTGGCTGCCTGCTCCTCAAGGGCCAGGGCCAGCAGCCTGGCCCGCAGCACCCTCATCCCGGCCTCCCGGTTCTGCAGCTGGCTCTTCTCGTTCTGCATCGACACCGTCACCCCGGTGGGCAGGTGGGTGATGCGGACCGCCGAGTCGGTCGTGTTGACGCTCTGGCCGCCCGGGCCGGAGGAGCGGTAGACGTCGATGCGCAGGTCGCTCTGGTCGATGGTGACGTCGACCTCCTCGGCCTCGGGCAGCACGAGGACCCCGGCGGCGGACGTGTGGATGCGGCCCTGCGACTCGGTCGCCGGCACGCGCTGCACACGGTGCACGCCCCCTTCATACTTCAGCCGTCCGTAGACCGGATTGGCCGGGTCGCGGCTCTTGACGGCGATCTGGACGTCCTTGTAGCCGCCCATCTCACCCTCGGTCGAGCTGACGATCTCGGTCTTCCAGCCCTGGCGCTCGGCGTAACGGGTGTACATGCGGACGAGGTCGCCGGCGAACAGGGCAGCCTCATCACCGCCCTCACCGCCTTTGACCTCCAAGATGACGTCCTTGGCGTCGGTCGGGTCCCTGGGGATCAGTAGGTCGCGGATGCGGCTCGCGACGAGCTGCAGCTGCTCCTCGAGCTGCGGCACCTCGGCGGCGAAGGACGCGTCCTGCGTGGCGAGCTCGCGGGCAGTCGCGAGATCGCCCTCGAGGCCCGCGGCCTCGTTGATGGCTGCCACAAGTGGCCCGAGCTCGGCGTAGCGCCGACCGAGGTCCCGGGCCCGCGCCTGGTCCGCGTGCACACACGGGTCGGCCAGCTGCGCCTCCAGATCGGCATGCTCGGCGAGAGCGTCATCGGTGGGGCTGGTGTCAGCCATCCTGCGTCACGCTCCCTCTCGCTGCACTGGCCTCGGCCGTCTCGGACACGACAGCGGCGCCCGTCCCCGGTGCAGGGGTCGGGCGCCGCGATTTCGCTACTTGGTGCGCTTGCCGAAGCGCTGCTCGAAGCGCGCGACGCGGCCGCCGGTGTCAAGGATCTTCTGCTTACCCGTGTAGAAGGGGTGGCACTGCGCACACACGTCGACGCGGATGTCGCCGCCCTTGACGGTGCTTCGCGTGGTGAACGCACTGCCGCAGGTGCAGGTCACGCTGGTGGCCTCGTACGCGGGATGGATGTCGGACTTCATGGCTGTCGTGCCTCTCGGTCGGGATGCCGCCGGGTCGCCTCCCGCGAACGGGTCGTACGCGCGTGAACCGGAGCTGTGTGTTGCCCAGTGTGCCAGAACTGCCCACCGGTCGGTACAACGCTGCCGCTCCCTTGCCCCTTCCCGTTCCCTGCTGCGCGCTCGGTGCGTTCCCCGTTCCCCGCTGCGCGCTCGGTGCGCTCCCCGTTCCCCGCTGCGCGCTCGGTGCGCTCCCGCTCCCCGCTGCCCGCTCCCCGCTGCGCGCTCCCCGCGCGGACACGATGATCTTCGGCCGGAAGTAGCGGAGCCGCAATCGCGGCCGGGAGCGCCGCCAACGCGGCGAACGTGTCCGTCCCAGGCCGCACCGATCCCACCCTGCGGACACGATGAC
>JANLPD010000202.1:0-5776 GCA_031367045.1 Frankiales bacterium
GCGAGCACTCGCTACCCACTACGACAAGGTCGCCCGCCACCGAGCCGGGCGTTGTCCTCGCCAGCATCGCTGTCTGGCTTCGCTGACTGACCTCACGCCTGCGCACGTCCATGCAGCGTGCATCTACGCATACCACCCCCCCTGGAGGAAAGCCATGCGCAGTCGCGCATTCGCCATCATCGCCGCCGTCCTCATGGCAGGCGCCATCTTGTCCCTGCCGGGCGCGTCGCCGGCGCAAGCCGCCTCAGCCGGCTGGATCGTCACCTGCGACTACGCGCGTAGCGCACCAGATGACCCAATTGTCGCCCCAGGAGTTTCGGGCGGCTCGCACCTGCACGACTTCCTGGGCAACAAGACCACCTCGGCCACCTCGACGTACCAGTCGATGGCGAGCGGGAGCTCCACCTGCGGTACAGCAACCGATCTGGCTGCGTACTGGGCGCCCGCGCTGCTTCGAAGCGACGGTACGCAAGTCCGCCCGACCGGCACCTTCGCCGGGCGCAGCACCCGTCAGCGCGTGTACTACCGGGCCAACAACCTGCAAACAGGCACCAAGGTCGAGGCGTTCCCCGCTGACCTGCGACTCGTGGCCGGCAACTCGCACGCGACGAGCCCAGCCGACAACCCCGAGCTCGGTGGCGATATCTACTGGGGCTGCAGCGACAACAGTACCGGCAAGCTGAAGGCCCCACCGGCAAGCTGCTCCACCGGCATCATCACCCTGCACGTCGGGTTCCCGAACTGCTGGGACGGCGTCCTCACCCACAAGAACGACACCGCACACGTGCGCTACCCGAGCGGCGGGGTCTGCCCCACCGGATTCGGACGCGCGCTGCCACGGATCATCGAGCGGATGGAGTACCCGGTGGGCACGACTACCGGGAGCGTGAAGCTGTCCAGCGGGCCAACCTTTACCGCCCACGCTGACTTCTGGAACACCTGGAACCAGCCGGCACTGTCGCGGCTGGTGGCCAACTGCCTCAACGCTGGGGTCGACTGCGGCAAGGACCCGGCCTAGCCGGCAAGTAGCCAGGCCCAACCAGGCTCCGCAGCACTGAGGTCGGCAAGCGCCGGCTTCAGTGCTGCGGAGCGCCGCGTCCCCGTTCCACGTCCGGGGCCCGGCGTTGCCGGGCCTGCCAGCACGAGGTGTGCCAGTGCCGTCGGTCGTCCGGCTGCCCGACCGGCCAGGCGACGACGTGCGCCACGCGCACGACCTCCTGGGCACAGCCCGGGCAACGGTAGACCCGCTCCGAGACGCCAACACCCCGCACGGTGGACCCGCCTTCAACCCGCTCGCCCGTCGGCACGCGCGGTTCTGGTGCGTCGCCGGAGCGGAGCACGGCCACGGCCTCCGCACGACGACGTGCACGCCGAGATCCCCCCGCCATCAGCCGAGCCTGCCTGTTCTGCGCCGGTACTTCACCTGATCCTCACCGGCTGGATACCGACACAGGAACTACGTGCGCGCGTAGTCACTGAAGCCCCGACCGGTTTTGCGGCCGAGGTAGCCCGCCTTCACAAGGTGCTCGAGCATCGGCGCCGGCGCGTAGCCGGGCTCGCGAAACTCGTCGTACAGCGTCCGCTGGATGGCGAGCGCTACGTCAAGCCCTACCACGTCCATCAGGGCGAACGGGCCCATCGGGTGGCCGCAGCCCACGGTCATCGCGGCGTCGATATCGGTGGTCGTGGCGTAGTGCGCCTCCAGCATCCGCACAGCGTCATTAAGGTAGGGAAACAGCAGCGCGTTGACGATGAATCCGGCCCGGTCGCCGCACAGCACAGGGTGCTTGTTCACCTTGGTGCACACCGCCAGCACGGTGGCGACGACATCGTCCGAGGTGGTGACCGTCGGCACCACCTCGACCAGCTTCATCACGGTGGCCGGGTTGAACCAATGCATGCCGATGACGTCCTTCGCGCGCGAAGTTGCCATAGCGCACTCGATCACCGGCAGCGACGAGGTCGTGGTGGCGAGGACCGCACCTGGCTTGAGCACGTCGTCCAGAGCGGAAAACAGCGCCCTTTTGACCGACAGCTCCTCCACGACGGCCTCGATGACCAGGTCACAGTCGCGCAGGTCGTCAAGCTCGCTGGTCCCGGTGATGCGCGAAAGCGTTGCGGTGCGGGTGTTCTCGTCGAGCTTGCCGCGTTGGACGGCCTTGTCGAGGGAGCCCTCGATCTTCTTGCGGACGACCGCCACCTTGTCCTCGCCGCGAGCGCGAAAGACGACGTCGTAGCCGCTCTTGGCGCAGACCTCGATGATGCCGGTAGCCATCGTACCGGTGCCGATGACGCCGATCAGGCGCACCGGACGCGGCGGCGCCGCAACTGGGGAGCCGCTCGGGGTGTCGTCGTCGGCCACAATCTCGGGGGAATCCGGAGCGGCGTAGGTGTAGAAGCCCCGGCCGGTCTTGCGGCCCAGCAGGCCTGCGGTGACGTACTGCTTGAGCAGCGGCGCCGGTGCATGCAAGTGGTCGCGGGACTGCTTGTACATCGTCTCCAGGATCTCATAGGCCGCGTCAAGACCGATCAGGTCGAGCAGCGTCAGCGGCCCCATCGGGTGACCGCAACCGAAGCGCATGGCCGCGTCAATGTCCGCACGGCTGGCGTAGCGCGACTCATACATCCGGACCGCATTGTTGAGGTAGCCGAACAACAGGGCATTGGCGATGAAGCCGGCTCGATCGCCTGCGGTCACGTCGGTCTTGCCCACGCGGGTGACGAGCGCTTCGACGTCCTCAACCACCGACGGATCGGTCACCACGGTGCGCACCACCTCGACAAGGCCCATGACCGTCGCCGGGTTGAACCAGTGCAGGCCGACCACCCGCGACGGGCGCGAGGTCGAGGTTGCGAGGTCGGTTACCGACAGCGCCGAGGTGTTGGTGGCCAGCACCGCATCCTCGTCCAGGAGCTCATCGAGGCTGGCGAACAGCGCCTTCTTCAGCTCCATCCGCTCCGGGACCGCTTCGACCACCAGCTGGCAGTCCCTCAGGGCTGCAAGGTCGGTTCCGGTGGAGATCCTCGCGAGCAGCTCGGCGACCTCGGCTTCGGTGAGCTTTCCGCGTTTGACCGCGCGGGCGGTGGAGGAGGCCAGGTGGCCCTTGGCCCGCTCGACGCCGGCCTCATCGTGCTCGACGCCGACAACCTCGAGCCCGGAGCGGGCGAGCACCTCCGCGATGCCCGCGCCCATGGTTCCCAGTCCGACCACACCGACCTTGCTGAACTCGCGCGCCACTGCCGACCTCTCTCGCCGTCTGCTATGTCGCAGCAAATCCTCCCAGACGCTTCGCTGGCGGTCGACGCCAACTCCCCTCGGGCCGACAGCGAGGAGCGCGCGAGATCGCGCAGGAGCTTGTCAACCGTGCGTCCGGTGGCAGCCGGGACCAGCCTGAGGCAGACTGCCGCTTGAACGGTTGAGACCACAGCCGACCGCACGATCTCCGAGCACGCCCGCCTGGGCACACCCCGAGGAGGTCAGGAGGAGGCGCACGTGGCACCGACGACCAATCCGGCAGGTGGTCCATCGCCGGCAGGCCGTCCGTCGCTGGTGGTGGTGACCTCGCGCCAAGGCCCCAACACAACTGTCCGGCTGTCGGGCGAGCTCGACATCGCGACAGCCGCCGTTGCGCGCGCCACCCTGCAGGACCTGGTGGCCACCGACTCCCCCTCCCACGTAGTGGTCGACATGAGCGCTCTTGCGTTCGTTGACGTCGCGGGGCTCGGCGTCCTGCTCTTCGCGCGCAAGGCGCTCGGGGGCCGACTGGCGCTGCTGCACCCGTCGGCGATGGTGCGGCGCACCATAGACCTGCTCGACCTCGCCGACGCCCTGCCCGTCCTGCCCGATGAGACAGTCGCCCATGAGCCACGGTTGCTCAGCCCGACTCGATGAGGCCTACCGGACAGCTCAGCCCTACGGGACAGCTCAGAACAGCGTGGGTGTGCTCGCCGGCCGGCCGCGCAAGGCGTCGTAGTCGAGCTGAACACAGACGATCCCCCGGTCTGCGGCCAGCACCTTCGCCTGCGGCTTGAAGCTCTGCGCAGCCAGCACCCCGCGCACGTCTGCGAGCACCGTAGACACCCGCTGCAGGTAGCGCGTCAGCTGCTCGACGCCGTCTATCTCCGCGTGCCGCTTCACCTCCACCAGCACGTGGGCGCCCGTGTGGTCGCGACAGAGCAGGTCGACCGGCCCGATGTCAGTCGGGTACTCCCGTCGTACCAGGGTCCAGCCCTGTCCCAGAACCTCGCAGCGGTCCGCGAGCAGCTCCTGCAGATGGGCCTCGACACCGTCCTTGACCAGCCCCGGGTCGCGGCCAAGCGGGTGGGAAACGTCGGAGTGGACCTGGTCGATCGACACGACGAGCTGCTCACCGGCCTTGTTGGTGATCGTCCAGACCTTGTCGGACTCCACCGTCGTGCACGGTGGGCTCATCCACATCAACGGCTTGTAGGCGCGGTCGTCCGCGTGCACAGAAAGGCTCCCGTCGGCCTTGACCAGCAGCAGCCGGGTGCCGAGCGGAAGGTGCGCGGTCAGCCGGCCGACGTAGTCCACCGAGCAGGTGGCGATGACGAGGCGCACAACAGGCGACGCTACCCGGGCTTCGGTCCGGACCGGTCCAGAACCCGCGCTGCGGTCTAGAACCAGCGCTCGGACATATCCAGGGTGGTGCGGTCCAGGCTCTCCAGCAGGTCGAGTGCAGGGCCGGTCTTCGGCAGCTCCCAGCGAAAGAAGTAGCGCGCCGCCTGCCGCTTGCCGTCGTAGAAATCGCCTTGCTTGCCCTCGGCGGCGAGCAACTGCTCGAGCCACATCCAGGCGACGACAACGTGGCCCACTGCCTCGAGGTAGACGGTGGCGTTGGCGAGCGCAAGGTCGACGTCCCCGGTGCCCCACAGGCAAGCGGTGACCGTGACGATGCGGTCGACCTTGACCTGCAGCAGTACGGCCAGCTCGGCCGCTTCGCCCCCGTTGCCGCGGGCCCGCTCGACCGTCGCACCGATGGTCGAGACCAGCAGCTGCAAGCCGGCTCCCTGGCCCATCACGACTTTGCGGCCGAGCAGATCCAGGGCCTGGATGCCGTGGGTGCCTTCGTGGATCGGGTTCAGCCGGTTGTCGCGGTACAGCTGCTCGACGTCGTACTCCCGCGCATAGCCGTAGCCGCCGAGGACCTGGATCGCGAGGCTGTTCGCCTCCAGACACCACTGGGAGGGCCAGGACTTCGCCAGTGGCGTCAGCACGTCCAACAGCAGGCGGGCGCGGTCGCGGTCCTGCGCCGTGTCACCTGTTGCGTGCTCGTCGAGCAGCCGGCCGCAGTACAGGTTGAGGGCCAGAGCGCCTTCCACGTAGGACTTCTGCGCGAGCAGCATCCGGCGCACGTCGGCGTGCTGGATGATCGGGACCTGGGCGGCCGAGGGGTCCTTGCCGGCAGTGGGGCGGCCCTGAGGGCGCGTCCGCGCGTAGTCCAGGGACTGCAGATAACCCGTGTAGCCCAGGGCGGTTGCGCCGGTCCCGACCCCGACCCGCGCCTCGTTCATCATGTGGAACATATAGGACAGGCCCTGGTGCGGCTCGCCGACGAGGTAGCCCACAGCGCCCACCCTGCCACCAGGCAGGTGGGCGCCCTCGCCGAAGTTCAGCATCGTGTTGACGGTGCCCCGGTAGCCAATTTTGTGGTTCAGCCCGGCGAGCGCGACGTCGTTGCGCTCGCCCAGCTCTCCTTCCGGACCGACCAGAACCTTTGGCACCACAAACAGCGAGATCCCTTTTACCCCAGCCGGT
>JANLPD010000458.1:0-5153 GCA_031367045.1 Frankiales bacterium
CGAGGGCATGATCGTCGGCGAGAACTCCCGCGCCGACGACATGGATGTCAACGCCACCAAGGAGAAGAAGCTCACCAACATGCGGCAGAGCTCCTCCGACGTGCTCGTGCCGCTCATCCCGCACCGCCAGCTCAGCCTCGAGCAGGCCCTCGAGTTCTGCCGCGAGGACGAGTGCGTCGAGGTCACCCCGGCGACCGTGCGGATCCGGAAGGTCATCCTCGATCAGGGTGAGCGCGCCAAAGCCGGCCGCAGCAGGGCCAAGGCTGCGCTGGTCTGAGTTGGCCACGACCCCGGGCAGCGACGAGGACCAGCCAGCCGTCCTGGCCGGTCGCCTGCTCGTCGCCACCCCGGTCCTCACCGAGGGACCGTTCCGCCGCACCGTCGTACTGCTGCTGCGGCACGGCGACGACGAGGGCGCCCTCGGGGTGGTGCTCAACCGGCCAAGCGAAGCCGATCTGGCCGACGTGCTGCCGGACTGGGAGCGCCGCGCCTCGGCGCCAACCGTCGTCTTCGAGGGTGGCCCCGTCCAGGCGACGGCGGCCATCTGCCTGGGCCGGCTACGGCCGGGGGCAGCGCCTTCCCCGACGTACGCCGTGCTTCGGCCGGGCCTGGCGACCGTCGACCTGGACGCCGATCCGGCGGAGGGCCTCGACGTGGTGCGGATCTTTGCGGGCTACGCCGGCTGGTCGTCCGGGCAGCTCGAGGCCGAGGTCGCCGAGGGCGCCTGGTGGGTGCTCGACGCATTGCCGGGGGATGCGTTCACCGCGGCCCCGGAGCTGCTGTGGCGGCAGGTGCTGCGCCGGCAGGGAATGCCCCTGGCGATGGCCGCGAGCTATCCCGACGATCCCTCGCTCAACTGAAGCCAGGCGAGCAGCTCGTCGCGCACGCCGGTGATGCCCTTGTAGGCCAGGGACGCTGGCGACATCGAGCCGACCGCGGCGGCGAGGACCGACCGTTGCGCCTGGTCGAGTGCGACGAGGGGGACCAGGAAGGGCCGGATGAGAAACAGCGCCCGGTCGCCGAGCGGCCGGGTGGTCTGCCGCTCCACCCGCAGCCACCACTGCCCTGCCGGCACCTCGTCGTCGGCTGCCGCGTCGGGCGCCGACGGGTCGCGGTCGAGGCGTCCGGACGGGTCAAGCCCCCAGACGTGCTGTAGGTAGGGGCCTTTGGTGAGCAGCGCCGCCGACAGGGCGGGGGTGGCGCGCTGGAGCCGCTCGCCGTCGGCGACCGGTCCGTGCAGCTGGTCGAGCGATGCACCAGCCCGCTGCCGCGGCGGCCAGCCGCTCGGGAACGCGACCGCCAGCAGCTCCGCGGACACCGCCGCCGGTCCGGTCTGGCGCAGCACGACGAGGTCGTCGCTGCAGGCCAGCAGCCACCCCACGACGAGCAGGTCGAGCCCGTCGCGGGCGAGGACCGCGTCCTGCGCGGCGGGCACGCCGCAGGACGTCGTACGCCGGGACACCAGCCGGGCCAGGTCGATTTCGACCCCGAGGTGCGGGAGGTCGACCACGTCACCGGCGCGCGGGACCGGCAGCAGCGACCAGGCCACCCGGAGCGCGTCGGCGAGCCCCGGCCGGACCGGGCCGTCGAAGACCAACACGCCGCCAGCATCGGTCCGCAGCCGCTCGAGCCGACGGGCGACCGCGGACGGCCAGGCGTCGTCCAGGACGACATGGGCAGCGGCCCCGAGCAGGCGTGGTGCCGGGACGACGCGATAGGGCGCCTCGATCGGGAACGGCGCCTGCGCCGGGGACATCACCGCGCCACCCTGCCACGGCGTACGAAGGGGCAGGCGCTGTCTTACGCTCGCGGGATGTCGGACGCCACGCTGCCCCTGCCCCCTGATCGGACCCACCTGGATGCGGACCAAGCTGTCCTCGACGAGGCGGCCACCGCCGTCGACGGGGCGGCGGAGGGCCTGTCCATCACCCCGTTGGATCACCCTCGTCGCCTGCTGCTGGTCCACGCCCACCCCGATGACGAGACCATCGGCACCGGGGCCACGATGGCGAGATATGCCGCTGAGGGCGCCCTGGTGACCCTCGTGACCTGCACGTTGGGGGAGGAGGGGGAGATCCTCGTCCCCGAGCTCGAGCACCTCGCGAGCGACCGGGACGACCGGCTCGGCCAGCACCGCATCGGCGAGCTCGCCGCGGCCTGTGAGGCCCTTCGGGTCACCGATCACCGGTTCCTCGGCGGGCCCGGCCGATGGCGCGACAGCGGCATGATCGGGACGCCGCAGAACGACCGCCCCGACGTCTTCTGGCGGGCCGACGTGCAGGAAGCCGTGCGCGAGCTCGTCGCCGTCATGCGCGAGACCCGGCCGCAGGTGGTGGTCACCTACGACGAGCGGGGCGGCTACGGCCATCCCGACCACATCCAGGCCCATCGGGTGGCGTCGGCTGCGTTCACCGCCGCCGGCGACCCGGGCTTCGGCACCGAGCTGGGGGAGCCCTGGCAGGCCTCGAAGTTCTATCACTCGGCCTTCCCCAAGAGCGTTCTGCAGGCGGGCATCGACCATCTGAAGGCGAGCGGGCACACCAACTTCTTCGGCGCCGACTCGGCCGACGACCTGCCCTTCGGCATCCCAGACGAGGCCGTCACGACCGAGATCGACGCGCGCGACCACCTCGATGCCAAAGTCGCGGCGATGCGCGCGCACAAGACCCAGATCGCCGTCGATGGCCCATTTTTCGCGCTGTCGAACAATGTGGGGCAGCAGGCCATGGGGGTCGAGTACTACGTGCTCGCGCACGGCGAAACCGGGCCGACCGACGGGCAGCAAGGTCGGGAGCAGGACCTGTTCTCGGGGGTCGAGTGAACGGCTCAGAAACCGCTAGCGTTCGGCAGCCAGGGTCTGCTCTCTGAGAATGTCGCCGTGACCGGCGTGCCGGGCAAGCTCGCGGATCATGTGCAGGTAGATCCAGCGCAGGGAGACCGGCCCTCTGCGGTTGTGCAGCGCCAGGTCGTCGAGGGCCCGGTCCGCAGCAACCTGAACGGCGCCGGCCCACGCCTGGCGATAGAGCTCGGACACCGAGGCCACTGTGTCGTCGTCCGTCAGCAGGAAGCTCTCCTCGGACGTGTCCGGGAGGCCCATCTCGGCTCGTGCGCGCCCAGAGGCTCCTCGGTCAGCCCGTCCAGCAAACTCAAGACCTCGACCCTGTTGTCGTGCAGGAACGACTCGATCTGCTCACGCTCACGGCCGGTCAGCGTGGCCTCAGTGCGATCTGAGCCATCCATAACGCGAAGGTAGGCGTACTGAGCACCGGGCTGGATCATGGGTAACACAGCGTAAGAAATCGCGACGGACGGGAAGGCCTGGCTGATGGAGATCGAGAGCGACGACCTTTCCCGGGGCGCCGTGCACAACCTGCTCGCCGAGCACCTGGCCGACATGCAGGCGACGTCGCCGCCGGGAAGTGTGCACGCGCTTGATCTGACTGGCCTGACCGATCCAGCCGTCACGGTGTGGACGCTTTGGAACGATGAGGCCGTGCTGGGCTGTGCGGCGCTGAAGGAGCTCTCGACCGTCGATGGGGAGATCAAGTCGATGCGGACGGCGACCGCCGCGCGCGGCCGAGGCGTGGCTACGCGCCTGCTGACGCATCTGATCGACGAAGCGCGTCGACGCGGCTACGAACGGCTGAGCTTGGAGACCGGCTCGCAGGACTTCTTCGCTCCGGCCCGACGGCTGTACCGGCGCCACGGATTCGTCGGCTGCCCGCCCTTCGGCAACTATGTGTCGGACCCAAACAGCACGTACCTGACCCTGACCCTATGACTGCGGCGGTGTGATCACGTGCAGTCATCAACCACCTGGAGGCCTGTCGTGTCCGACCACACCTATCGCGTCACCGAGATCGTGGGCAGCTCACCGGAGAGCCTGCAGCAGGCCATCCGCAATGGCGTCACGCGGGCCAGCCAGACCCTGCGCAACCTGGAATGGTTCGAGGTCACCGAGATCCGAGGGCACATCGAGGACGGCGCCGTCTCGCAGTTCCAGGTCGGTCTCAAGGTCGGGTTCCGCCTGGAGGATGCCGACTAGGGCGGTCTCCCTGGCGCCCGGTCGTGGGCCCAGGGAGACGGACGCCACTGCAGAGTCCGGAGTGGTCCCACCACGGTGGTCGTTGAAGCAGGCATGGACACGAACCCGACGCCGAGGACCGACCCGGTGGCTCGCCAGCTGCTGGCGATGCGAGAGCGATACAGCTACGCCGTCAACGCCGCGGTCGCGCAAGGGCAGCCTGATCGGGCGGCGGAGCTGGCGCACGCCTACCCGGACGAAGCGCTCCTGGTGTTGACGGCGCAGCTTGGCCGGTTGAGCGCCGGCAGTCGGCGCCCGCTGCCGCGTCCTGGCGGTCGGCGCGCCCGTGCCGCGGGGCTTGCCAAGACCCGGTGGGCCAGGTCCGGGGGGCCCGAAGGCCGGTAGCCGATCGTTCCGGGACGCCGGCGGGACGGTTCGGGCGGCCCCGTTGGCCATCCTTGATAGGCCGATCGGGTGATGCTGCCCCCGGGAGGCTGGTCACGTTGCGTGACGAAGCCCAGACTGGGGACACGCCGGAGGGGGCGACGCCCGCCCCTTCGCGTTCCGAGGAGCGAACCGTGTCCGACACGCCCAGCAACGCCTTCGAGTCCCTGCTCGAGACCGCCGACGGCGGCCTGCTCTCGATGCGGGACGCCGACGTCGGTCGCACTCGCGAGGACCGTCGGCGGGTCCGCTGGGTCAAGCTGACCGTCGTCGTGCTGTCGGTCGCCGCGGTGCTGTCCTGGCGGGCCTCGACCTGGGACCGCACCGACGACTTCGTCCCGCTGCCGTACGTCGACCCGTTCCTGCTCGTCGTGTTCGGCTTCTTCGCGCTGCTGATCGGCATGCTGATCGGCCAGCAGCTGGTGACCGGCCGCTCGCCGCACGTCGTCTACCGGGCCGACCAGATCTCCACCCGGCTGGCCGATGTCGTCGGCATCGATGGGGTCAAGGACGACGTCGTGCGCTCGCTCAACCTGTTCCTGGCGCACAAGACCTTCACGACCGAAATGGGCGGTACGCCGCGCCGGGGTCTGCTGTTCGAAGGCGCGCCCGGCACCGGCAAGACCCACCTGGCGCGGGCGATGGCCGCCGAGGCAGGCGTGCCCTTCCTGTTCGTCAGCGGCAC
>JANLPD010000480.1:0-8307 GCA_031367045.1 Frankiales bacterium
GCTGGAGTGCGAAGGCCTCGCCCGCGTCGACTTCTTCGTGCCCGACGACGGTGTCCCGGTCCTCAACGAGGTCAACACCATGCCGGGCTTCACCCCCACGTCGATGTTCCCGCGGATGTGGGCGGCCAGCGGTCTGGACTACGCCGCCCTTGTCGACCACCTCGTCCAGGACGCGCTGCGCCGGGGCACCGGACTGCGCTGACTCTGCGGTCCCGGCCGGCGCGGCACCCCTGTCGCGCGGCCGCGCGCATGATCGGGGCCGGTGATCACGGTTCCCGCCGCCCCCTGGTCCGCGATCAGCGGCCCTGATCATGCGTCACCCCGATCAGTGGGCCCCAATCAGCCGGCGCGGTGCCCCACCGATGGCTCAGCCGCCTGGGAGAGCAGCCGGGCCGGGCAGCGACGCCAGCACGGGGGCGGCCAGCCGCACGATGATCTCGCCTTGCCCGGGGTAGGCGTCGTTGATGTCGACGGCGACGTTGACCGAACGGTTGCGGGTCGTCCACAGCTGACCGGGACCCGTGTCGGTCACGACCCAGGGCACCCCGTCGACGGTCAGCGGAGGCACGTTCTGGTCGGGCCGGCCGACGCCGCAGACCAAGGTGATCGGCGGGTCGCCCCACGCGGCCGTGCGCGTCACATCACCCGTCACCGGGCGGCGCGCGATGTCGGGTCCCAGGGTGGCCGGCAGTGCGGCGATCAGCCGGGTGCAGGCGGCGACGACGGGAGCGGCGGTAGCTGTGGGCGCCACCACCGAGACCGGGCCAGTGGCCGCAGGAGCGAGTGCGGGGGAGGACCGGGTGCAGGCCGCAGCGCCGAGCAGGACCAGCGCGGCGACCGCGGCCAGCGGCCTCAGAGGTGGACGACGGGGCAGGTCAGCGTGCGGGTGATGCCGTCGACGCCCTGGATGCGGGCAACGACCAGCTTGCCCAGCTCGTCGACGTTGCTGGCCTCGGCCCGCACGATCACGTCATAGGGGCCGGTGACGTCCTCGGCCTGCGCGACCCCGTCGATTGCGGCGATCGCTAGGGCGACGGCCGCTGCCTTGCCGACCTCGGTCTGGATCAGGATGTAGGCCTGGACCACGGTGTCCGACCCCTTTCTGAGAGGGTTCTGGAGTGGCGGACGCTACCGCACAGGAGATCGGCGAGGTTGGGCTCATCGAGCGGGTGCTGGAGCGCCTGAGCGACAGCATCGGCAGCTCTTCCTACGTGCTTCTCGGACCCGGCGACGACGCCGCTGTCGTCGCCGTGCCCGACGGCCGGGTGGTGGCCACCACCGATGTGCTCGTAGAGGGGGTGCACTTCCGGCGCGACTGGTCCACGGCGTACGACGTGGGACGCAAAGCCGCCGCGGCCAACCTGGCAGACGTCGCCGCGATGGGGGCGACCGCGACGGCCCTGCTCGTCGGGCTGGTCGCGCCGGCCGACCTCCCGGTGGCCTGGGCGGTCGGCCTGGCCGACGGCCTGCGCGACGAGTCGGCCCTGGTCGGCGCTGTGGTGGTCGGTGGGGACACCGTTGCGGGTAAGCAGGTCGTCGTCAGCGTCACCGCTCTCGGCGACCTGGCCGGAAGGTCTCCCGTCACGAGGGCGGGCGCCCGGGTAGGGGACATCGTCGTGGTGGGTGGACCTCTCGGCGGCTCGGCGGCGGGGCTGGCGATGCTGCTGGCTGGCCACCGGGACGGGCCGCTGGTCGAGGCGCACCTGCGGCCGTCGCCGGCGTACTCCCTTGGGCCGGTGCTTGCGGCGGCCGGAGCTAGGGCAATGTGCGACGTCAGCGACGGACTGGCCGTGGACCTCGGCCGGCTGGCCGCGGCGAGCGGGGTGGCGATGGAGGTCGACGTCGCGGCCGTCCCGCGGCTCGAGGGCGTGACGCAGGACCAGGCGCTGCGCGGCGGCGAGGACCACGTCCTCGTCGCGACGATCCCACCCGGCGCGGTCGAGGCCCTGGCTGCCCTCGGCGTGGTCGCGATCGGCCGGGTACGGACGGGCAGCGGAGTGCGCGACCTCGACGGCAACCCGCTTGTCGGCGGCTGGGAGCACTTCCGATGAGGCGGGTGCTGACCATCGCGGGGAGCGATTCTGGCGGCGGGGCAGGGATTCAGGCCGACCTCAAGACGATGCTTGCAATGGGTGTGCACGGCATGAGCGTCATCGCGGCCGTGACGGCGCAGAACTCCGTCGGGGTCCAGGGCGCCTGGCCGCTGCCGGTCGAGGCGGTTCTCGCGCAGATCGACAGCGTGCTTTTCGACCTCGGCGTCGACGCGGTCAAGACGGGGATGCTCGCGAACCCGGGGCTGGTCGAGGCTGTCGCGTCCCGGCTGGCCACCGTCCCGGCTCCCCTCGTGGTCGACCCGGTGGGAGTCAGCAAGCACGGCGATTTGCTGCTGACCGGAGACGCGGTCGCGGTGCTGCGCAGCTCGCTGCTGCCGCTCGCCACAGTGGCGACACCCAATCTGTTCGAGGTCGAGCAGCTCACGGGGGTCCGTATCGAGGACGAGCGGGACCTGCTGCGGGGGGCCGAAGCCGTCCTGGCGCTCGGTCCGCGCTGGGTGCTCGTCACGGGTGGCCACCTGCCCGGCGAGCCGGTCGACCTGCTGACCGACGGGTCGGTCGAGCACCGGCTGCGCGGGCCGCGCCTGGACAACCGGCACACCCACGGCACCGGCTGCACCCTCGCCAGCGCGATCGCCTCCCGGCTCGCACTCGGTGACGACATGCCGGCGGCGGTTTCGGCGGCGAAGGACTACGTGACCGGCGCGATCGCCGGCGGCTTCGCCCTCGGCCGGGGGATCGGTCCGGTCGACCACGGGTGGAAGTGGCGATGACCGCCGAGCCCAGCCAGCCGCTCGTGGAGGTGACGGCAGAGCGGATCAACGACGCAGCAGGCACTCTGCTCATCGAGCAGGTCCAGCAGGAATACGAGCGGCGCTACGGCGGCCGCGACACCACCCCCGTGCACCCGGATGAGTTCGACGCGCCGCAGGGTCACTTCCTCGTCGTTCGCCTCGACGGCTTGGCGGTGGCCTGCGGCGGCGTGCGGCTCGTCGAGCCGGCGCTCGGTGAGCTCAAGCGGATGTACGTCGCACCTGCAGCCCGTGGCCTTGGCCTGGCCCGACGGCTGCTGGCGGCGCTGGAGCAGGCGGCCGGCGAGCTCGGTGCGAAGCGGGTCCGTCTCGAGACGGGAACGAAGCAGCCGGAGGCCCTGGCTCTCTACGCCTCCGCTGGCTACACACCGATCGACACGTTCGGCGTCCACAAGGACGAACCCGAGAGCCGCTGTTTCGGCAAGGACCTCGGACCCGCCGCGGGCGAGAACGGTGTGCGGGTGTGAGGGCGCGCGTGTGAGGGTGCGGACGCGGTGTCACCATGCGGGTCCGTCTGCACACACCAGGAGCGAACGCGTGGCCGTCTACGCCCTCGGCGACAAGGTGCCGTCCGTGCACCCCGACGCCTACGTCCACCCCGACGCGACCGTCATCGGCGACGTCACGATCGGCGCCGGCTCGTCGGTCTGGCCGAGCGCGGTCCTGCGCGGCGACTACGGGTCGATCACCGTCGGGGAGCGCACCTCGATCCAGGACGGGACGGTCGTTCACGCCACCCACGACAAGCCCACCGTGATCGGCAGTGACTGCGTGGTCGGCCACCTCGCCCACCTCGAGGGCTGCACGATCGAGGACCGCAGCCTCGTCGGGTCCGGGTCGGTCGTGCTGCACGACGCCGTCGTGCGCAGCGGCGCGCTCGTCGGCGCCGGTGCGGTGGTGAGCAATGGCGTCGAGGTGCCGGCCCGGGCGATGGCACTCGGCATCCCGGCCAAGATGCGGCTCGACGCCGTCCCGGACGGGGCCTTCGAGCCGGCGGTCGCGATCTACGCCGGGAACGCCCTGCGCTACAAGACCGCGCTCCGCCGGGTCGACTGACGCCCGGACGTGGCAAAGGCCCGGCCACCCGCGCGGGGTGATCGGGCCTTCGTCGTACGTCCGGGGCGTCCCGGAACTAGGCGCGGGCGACCTTGCCGGCCTTGATGCAGGACGTACAGACGTTGAGCTTCTTGGGGGTTTTACCTGCCTTGCCGACCATCGCGCGAACCGTCTGGATGTTGGGGTTCCAGCGACGGCGGGTGCGGCGGTGAGAGTGGCTGACCGACATGCCGAAGCCGGGGCCCTTGCCGCAGACGTCGCAGTTGGCAGCCACGGTGACACTCCAAGAGGTGTTGACGAGTAAGGCATCGAGAGACGAGCACGGCCCGGTCTGGCGCCGGGCAACCCGCAGACAGTAGCAGCCGGGATAGCCTCGCCCACCGTCCCACGAAGGGCCGTCCGGCGAGAGGTGCAGCGTGCCGCAGGTGCTCGACACGCTCGACGCCGTCGCCCTTCGCCGTTGGTGCGCCGCGGCCCTTGCGGGCCTGCAGGCGGCGCGGGTCGAGATCGACGACCTCAACGTCTACCCCGTCCCCGACGGCGACACCGGGACCAACCTGGTCATGACCATGACGGCGGTCGACGAGGCACTCAGGGCGGCGCCGGCCGACATGGCCTCGACCGCCCAGGCGGTGTCACACGGCGCCCTGATGGGAGCTCGCGGCAACTCCGGCGTGATCTTGTCTCAGCTGCTCCGCGGCGTCTGCGAGGTCGTCGGGACGGTCGAGCGGGCCAGCGCCGAGGACGTGCAGCGCGCGTTCGTGCGGGCAACCCAGCTGGCGTACGCCGCGGTCGCGCGCCCCGTCGAGGGCACGATCCTCACGGTCGCGCGCGAGGCTGCTGCTGCCGCAGCCGAGATTGGCCCGTCCGACCTGGCCTCCGTCGTGCGCGCCGCCCGCTCCGGCGCGGTGAGCGCCCTTGCAGCGACGCCCGACCTGCTGCCGGCCCTGAAAGCCGCCGGTGTCGTCGATGCTGGCGGGCGTGGCCTCTGCGTGCTGCTGGAGGGCCTCGAGCAGGTGGTGACCGGCGCCGCCCGCCCCGCCGTAGGCGTCCAGCTGCTGGTGCCGCGGGACCGCACCGGCCTGGTCGCGGCCAGGGAGGCCGGTTCGGACGCCTACGCCTACGAGGTGCAGTTCCTGCTGCGCGACGCGAGCGCCCGTCAGGTGGACGTGCTGAAGGGCCAGCTCGACGCGCTCGGCGACTCGCTCGTCGTCGTCGGCGCGGAAGAGCTCTGGAACGTCCACGTGCACGTCAACGACGTTGGGGCCGCCGTCGAGGCCGCCGTCGAGGCCGGGCGGCCGTTCCGCATCACGGTGACGCGCTTCGAGGACCAGGTCGCCGAGGATTCGGTCGCGAAGGGGGTCGTCGTGGTCAGAAGCGACCGGCGGGCCGTCGTTGCGGTGGCCCCGGGCGAGGGGCTGGCCCGGCTGTTCCGGGGGGCGGGGGCGGCTGTCGTCAACGGCGGCCCGACGTGCAACCCCAGCACCGCCGAGCTGCTCGCCGCAGTGCGGGCGAGCGGCGCCGCCGAGGTGGTCCTGCTGCCCAACGACCCCAACGTCCAACTAGTTGCGACGGCCGCCGCCGCTGCAGCGCGCGAGGAGGGCGTCTTCGTCGCGGTGGTCCCGACGCGGTCGGTACTGCAAGGTTTGTCGGCGCTGTCGGTCCACGAGCCCGGCAATACCTTCGTCGACGACGTCACCTCGATGGCAGCAGCGGCCGGCGCCACCCACTGGGGGGAGGTCACCACCGCTGTCCGCGAGGCCGCGACCATGGCCGGCATCTGCCGGACCGGTGACGTGCTCGGCCTGCTCGAGGGCGACGTCGTGCTCCTCGGCTCCGATGTCGAACAGGTCGCGACCGAGCTCCTGGACCGCATGCTGGCCGGCGGCGGCGAGCTGGTGACGGTCCTGACGGGAGAGCAGGCCGAGCAGGGAGCGGGACAGCGTCTTGCGGCCTACGTCGCCGTGCACCACCCGGCCGCAGAGGTGGTCGTCTATGCGGGCGGCCAGCCCCACTACCCCCTGCTGCTGGGCGTGGAGTAGGTCATGACCAGCATGAGCACGCCGCTCGTGAAGGTGCTCGGCGACAAGACCGCCAAGGTCCTGGCGGCCTCGCTCGACCTGCGTACGGTCGGCGACCTGCTGCACCACTACCCGCGCCGCTACGTCGAGCGGGGGCAGCTCGTGGCCGTTGACGACCTGCGTGCCGGTGATCATGTGACGGTGCTGGCTGAGGTCCGCAGCTCGACGAAGCGGACCACGCACAAGAACCAGAAGATGGCCGAGGTCCTCATCAGCGACGGCAGGGGGACGCTCAAGCTCACCTTCTTCGGCCGGACCGCCCACTGGCACGCGGACCGGCTGCCGGCCGGCCAGAAAGGGCTGTTCGCCGGCACGGTTTCGACGTTCAACAAGAAGCTCCAGCTGACCCACCCGGACTACCAGCTGGGTGAGGAGATCGAGGGCTTCGCCGGTGCGATCATCCCCCTCTACCCGGCGTCGGCTGCCATGCCGACCTGGAACATCGCCAAGGCCGTGCGGACCGTCCTTGACACGGTCGACTTCGGCGAAGACCCGCTGCCCGAAGGGGTCCGCCGCCAGCACGAGCTGCCCGACCTCGAGCGCGCCGTGCGCCTGGTCCACCAGCCGGTCAACCTTGCAGACGTCTCGCAAGCCCGCCGCCGGCTCCGGTGGGACGAGGCCTTTGTGCTGCAGGTGGTCCTGGCCCAGCGCCGACGCAGGGTGCGCGACCAGGCGGGCACGCCGAGACCCGGCCGACCCGACGGACTGCGGGGCGCGTTCGACCGGGGACTGCCGTTCGTCCTCACTCGCGGCCAGGCCGCGATCGGGGAGGAGCTGACCCACGAGCTGGCTGCCGCCCACCCGATGCACAGGCTGCTGCAGGGGGAGGTCGGCTCGGGCAAGACGCTCGTCGCTGTGCGCGCGATGCTCCAGGTCGTCGACTCCGGCGGCCAGGCCGCCCTGCTTGCCCCGACCGAGGTGCTCGCCCAGCAGCACGCGCGCAGCATCCGTGAGCTGCTCGGTCCCCTGGGTGCCGCCGGGGAGCTCGGCGCTGCCGAACAGAGCACGCGGGTCGCGCTGCTCACCGGCTCGCTGAGCGCCGCAGCACGCCGGCGGGCTCTCGAGCAGGCGGCCTCTGGGGAGGCCGGGATCGTGATCGGCACACACGCGCTGCTGAGCGAGGGCGTGGAGTTCTGCGACCTCGGTCTCGTCGTCGTGGACGAACAGCACAGGTTTGGGGTCGAGCAACGAGATGCCCTGCGGGCCAAAGGATCAGCACCCCACCTGCTGGTGATGACGGCCACGCCGATCCCGCGCACGGTGGCCATGACCGTCTTCGGCGACCTCGACGTCTCGACGCTGACGGAGTTGCCGAAGGGGCGGGCGGCTATCAAGACCGCCGTCGTGCCGGTGGCAGAGCAGCCGCAGTGGCTCGACGCGGCATGGACCCGCATCCGAGAGGCCGTCTCGCGTGGCCAGCAGGCGTTCGTCGTCTGCCCGCGCATCGGCGGCGACGAGCCGGCCGCTCCCGGCGACGACGGCAAGCGCCCCCCTGTCGCCCTGACCGATCTGCTCCCGCTGCTTGTCGAGGGGCCGCTGAGGGGTCTGCGGGTGGAGCCCCTGCACGGGCGGATGGCAGCAGAGGCCAAGGACGACGTCATGCGGCGCTTCGCCGCCGGCGAGGTGGAGGTGCTCGTCGCGACGACGGTGATCGAGGTCGGCGTCGACGTGCCCAATGCCACGGTCATGGTCGTTATGGACGCGGAGCGCTTCGGTGTCTCCCAACTGCACCAGCTGCGCGGTCGGGTGGGCCGAGGCTCCCACGGCGGGCTCTGCCTGCTGGTGACCGAGGCGTTCCCCGGCCCTGGCCGGGAGCGGCTCGACGCGGTCGCGGCCACCAACGACGGTTTCGAGCTGTCTGAGATCGACCTCGCCCAGCGGCAGGAGGGCGACGTGCTCGGCACCGAACAGTCCGGGCGGCGGTCGTCGCTGCGGATGCTGCGGATCACCGACGTCGAGGTGATCATGGAGGCCCGCGAGCTCGCTGTTGCGATCGTCGAGCAGGATCCCGAGCTCGACCGCCACCCGGCGCTCGAGCAAGCGGTACGCGACCTGATCGATGAACAGCGGGCCGAGTTCCTCGAGAAGGCCTGACCCGGCTGGTCCTGACCCGGCGTGCGCCTCGGCCCGGGGGCGCAGATGCACACGAGAGGTGCCGGGTGGGATGAAGTTGCACGCAAGGGGCGCCCAGCGTCGGCGCGTGCGTGCGCAAAAGATCTCACTCGCGTGCATCCGCGCCAAAGGAGGACCGGCCGCAGGGTGCGGCACTCGAGGACGCTGCGCCTGGGAGCCGCCCGTAAGGTC
>JANLPD010000496.1:0-6308 GCA_031367045.1 Frankiales bacterium
GTGTGGAGGTCCTCGAGGGCGATCCCGAGCTCGCCGGCGACCTCGGCCTCAGTCGGGGTGCGGTGCAGTCGGGCCTCCAGTGCGGCATAGGCCTTCTCGACCTCGCGGGCCTTGTAGCGCACCGAGCGGGGGATCCAGTCGATCGCCCGCAGCTCGTCGATGATCGCGCCCTTGATGCGGCTGATCGCATAGGTCTCGAACTTGATCGCACGCTCGAGGTCGAACTTCTCGATGGCGTCGATGAGCCCGAAGATCCCGTAGGAGACCAGGTCGGCCTGCTCGATGTTGGGTGGCAGGCCCACCCCGACGCGGCCAGCGACGTACTTGACCAGCGGCGAGTAGTGCAGGATCAGCCGCTCGCGGAGCCGCTCCTCTTTGGTGGTCTTGAACTCACGCCATAACTCGGCGATCGCCGCCTCGATCTCGGCGCGCTCCTCGTCTGACACACCGGCGTAGCGGCCACGACGGGCCGGTGCAGGCTTGGCCGAAGCCCCCGCGGGAGGGACTGCGGCAGCGCTGTCAGCCGGGTCGTCCGCGGTAGCCACGCCGACCGAACCGTCAGGCTCGGGGGTGGGCGCGTTCATAGGTCGTCCTCAGCCTCTCGACGCTGATGTGCGTGTAGATCTGCGTGGACGCGAGCGTAGCGTGGCCCAACAGCTCCTGGACGCTCCTTAGGTCAGCGCCCCCGTCGAGCAGGTGCGTCGCCGCCGTGTGCCGCAGGCCGTGGGGGCCAAGGTCAGGGGCACCGGGAACTGCTGCCAGCCTGCGGTGAACCGCAGCACGCACCGTCCGCGGGTCCACCCGATTTCCTCGACGGCCGAGCAGCAAGGCTTCGCCGCTGCCGTCGGTGGCCCAGCGCGGACGCCCGCGGGAGCGCCAGGCGTCAAGCGCATCCTGGGCCGGACCGCCGTACGGGACCGACCGCTCCTTGCCGCCCTTACCTAGCACCCGCACCAGACCACGCTCGGTGTCGACGTCGCCGAGGTCCAGCCCGCAGAGCTCGCCGACACGCACCCCGGTGGCATAAAGCAGCTCAAGAGCGACGCGGTCTCGCAAGTCGAGCGGGTCCTCGCCGTCGACCGCCTCGACCAGCTGGATGGCCTCGTCCGGGCGGAGCACCTCCGGCAGTGGCCGCTGGCCCTTGGGCGACGCGAGCAGCAGCCCGGGATCGCTCGTGATCAGACCGCGCCGGTGCGCCCACGCCGTAAAGACACGTGCAACCGAGCCCCGGCGAGCGATGGTCGTCCGAGCCGCACCTGTGGTGCGCAGCCGGGACAGCCAGCTGCGCAGCACCTGCAGGGTGAGCCCATCGAGCTCCTCGACCCCAAGGCGGCCGGCGTGGTCCAGCAGACCCGCGACGTCACCGGCGTAGGCCCTGACGGTGTGCGGGGACCGGCCCCGCTCGAGTGCGAGGTGCCGCACAAAGGCGGCGTGGGCGTCGGCCAGGGCAATGGGGAGCGCGGCGACCGCCGCGAGCTGGGTAGGCGACGGTGCGGCGAGCTTGGAGGCGGCGGTCATCTGCCGTCACGCTGCGCGAAGGTTGTCGCTCGGTCAAGGAGCCCCGCCGTACGACGACCCTGGCCTGTTCCGCGGCGACCCGGTGACCGCACTTCGCGAGGACTGTTGGCCCGACCGGCTCGCGGGACCGCCGGCGCCGAGCGTCGTGAGCTTCCAGCCACCCTCGGCGTGCCGCTCGACGAGCCCGGCCAGATGCAGCGACGGCAGCACCTGCTGGACCACCAGCGTGGAGACGCCGGCCGTCCTGGCGATGCTGGCCTCCCCCGCCCCCTTGCGCAACGGGACCGCTTCCAGGACCCGAAGGACGGTGGAGTCCAGCGCGTCCCGGGGGTGGGTCGGTCCGCGCAGCGGCTCGGCCGCGTCGTCGCCCATCCGACCGACACACTCCAAGACCTCGCCGAGCCGGGTCACCAGCACGACACCGGTCGGGTCCGCACGCAGCGCCTGGTGGCAGCCCACCGAGGCCGCCTCGTTGACCGGTCCCGGCACGACCATCCGGTGGCGCCCGAGCGCCCCGGCGCGGTTCAGGGTGGACAGCGAGCCGCTCCGGGCGGCCGCCTGGACAACGACGGTGCCGACCGACAGCGCAGCAATGAGCCTGTTGCGGACCAGGAAGCGCACCCGCGTCGGTGAGCAGCCCGGCGGCAGTTCGCTGACCACAAGGCCACCCTCTGCGACCTGCGCCAGCAACCGGTCGTTGCCGCGTGGGTAGGCCACATCGACGCCGCAGGCCAGAACCGCGACCGTCGAGCCGGCCATGGCGTCCGAGCCGGCCGACAGGGCGCCCCGGTGGGCCGCGGCATCGATGCCGTAGGCGCCGCCGCTGATCACCGACCAGCCGCGCCCGGACAGCCCGGCCGCAAGCTCAGAGGCGATCGCCTCCCCATAGCGGGTGGCCGCCCGGGCCCCCACGATCGCCACAGACCGGTCGACCGTGTCCGCCAGCCGGCGCGGTCCACGCACGAACAGCGCCAACGGCGGCGCCTCCAGGGCCCCGCCGTGGGACGTCTGCAGGTCGAGTCCCCAGGCCAGCCGGTCCGGCCACTCCTCGTCGCCCGGGCAGACGACGCGACCACCGCAGGCCTGTAGCCGTCGAAGGTCCTTTGCCAGGTCGGCATCGGCGTTAGTGGCACGAAGCGCCGCGCCGGCGGCCACCCGGTCGGTGATGCCGGGAAGGGCGCGCCCCGCGACGAGGGCACGACGGGCCGCGACCGCCCCGAAGGCACCCACGGCGGTGTGCAGGCCGCGGTGCCCAGGCTCCACCAGGCGGGCCAGCGCAACACGGGCGTACCGCTCCTCGTCGTCCAGCGGCTCATCACGAAGCCGGTGCTGAGCGGTGGTCATGCTGCCCGCCGGCGGTCGTTGCCTTGCCGCCAACCCAAGGCCATGTCGACCATCTCCTTGCTCGGCTGTCCAGCGTCGAGCAGGTCGGCCAGCGTCCAGGCCACCCTCAAGACCCGACCAAAGCCACGAGCCGTCAGCGTGCCCTCGTCCAGGGCTGTGCCCAGAGGCGCGAGCACCTGTGCGGGCAGCGGCCACAACCGGCGCAGCTCGGTGGGCGGCACCTCCCCGTTGCGCGTCCAGGGAGTGCCGCGGTAGCGCTCAGCGGCCCGCTGCCGGGCGTGCAGGACACGCGCCGCGATGTCCCGGCTCGGCTCACCCACACCGTTCTCCGCCATCACATCAGCCCGGGTGACCGGGTCGACCGTGACGTGCAGGTCGATGCGATCCAGCACCGGACCGGAAAGCTTGCCGAGATAACCGCGGCGGGCCTGCGGGGTGCAGGTACAGCGGTCCCCCTTCGCGCAGGCGCAAGGATTAGCAGCCATCACCAGGGTGAAGGCGCAAGGATAGGTCGCGGTCCCGCCGACCCGGGTCAACGTCAGCGTCCTGCGCTCGATGGGCTGACGCAACGAGTCCAACACCGACCGCGCGAACTCCGGCGCCTCGTCGAGAAATAGCACCCCGTGATGTGCAAGGGAGGCAGCGCCAGGCTTGGCGATCCCGCTCCCACCGCCCATGATCGCTGCAGCCGAGCAGCCGTGGTGGGGGTCCTGGAACGGCGGCCGGTCCAGCAGCGGGTGCGACGCCGCCAGCACCCCGGCGACCGAGTGCACCGCGGTCACCTCCAGGGCTTGCTCGAGGTCCAGCGGCGGCAGCAGCGACGGCAAGCGCCGGGCCAGCATCGTCTTACCGCTGCCCGGTGGCCCCACCATGAAGGCGTGGTGACCACCGGCGGCGCAGACCTCCATGGCTGAGCGGCCGACGACCTGACCGGCGACGTCGAGCATGTCGAGGTCGCTGACAGTGCTCTGCGCAGCCGGGGTATCGGCTGGCTCGCCCTGCTCCCACGGCTCACCGCGCAGCAGCGCGAGCAGGTCGCGCAGCGATGCGACACCATCGACGCGAATCCCTGGCAGCAGCCGGGCCTCGCGCAGGTTGGCGCCCGGCACGATTACCCGGCAGAAGCCGGCGCGGGAGGCGGTCAGCACCGCAGGGAGCACACCGTTGAGCGGCTTGACGCTGCCGTCGAGCCCCAGCTCGCCGAGCAGCACCACGTCGTGCAGGGCTCCCGGCCGGATCGAGCCGTGGGCGGCGAGCACGGCACATGCCATCGCCAGGTCGAAGCCGCTCCCGCGCTTGGGTAGTGAGGCCGGTGACAGCCCGACGGTGATCCTGCGCTGCGGCCAGGGCTCACCGGAGTTCACGATCGCGGCCCGGACCCGGTCGCGGGCCTCGTGCAGCGACGCGTCCGGGAGCCCGATCAGCGCGAGACCCGGCAGGCCGATCGCCAAGTCGGCCTCGACCTCCACCACGTGGCCGTCCAGGCCGACCAGGGTGACCGCCCACGCCCGGGCCAGTGTCATCAGAACGCCGCCCGCAGATGCTCCAGGACCGGGACGCAGCCGGGCTCGCGCACGACGGACACCACGTCGAAGCGCATCTCCCCGTGGCGGCCGTGGTCAGCCAGCCAGAGCACTGCGAGCCGCCGGATACGCCGGGTCTTGCGGGCATCGACCGCCTCGGACGGCTGCCCGAACGCCGCCGTCCGCCGGGCCTTGACCTCAACAAAGACGAACGTGCCGTCGCGGTCCAGCGCAACCACATCCAGCTCGCCGTGACTGCACCGCCAGTTGCGATCCAGCACCTGCACGCCCTGTGCCACGAGGTGAGCAACCGCGAAGTCCTCACCCCAACGTCCGAATGCCACCCTGTCCAGCACCTCACCACCTCCGCCACCGACACTCAGGCAGCAGAAGACCTCACGTCAGCCGCGCGGGCAGACTGTGGACAAATGAGGCCCTGTGGACACCGCCCGGCCACAGAACCAGGCAGGTACGCGCATCGTCGGGGAGCAGGAGCGCGACAGGCAGTCACCGGCCCGCAAGGACCACGACGAGGTACCTCGACCCGACCGTCGCTGGCAATGACGTCTGGCGGGCTGCGATGTCGTGTCGGCGCCACCGGCGTGATACCGCCGGTCCTGGACGGTCTCACCCACCAACCCCACGCCCCCGCCTGGGCCGGACCCTGCGAGGCATCGGTTGCGCCGCATCCCCGGCAGCGGATTTCGGGCCGCCCCGAGCTGACCCTGCGACTACCCCAAGACCAGTCTTGACCACAGTTGACGCGGTGCGTACTTTCGGTTCGGGTTCTGTGCGTCTGCTGGCAGTGAGGACTTGCTCGGAACGGCGGAGGGGTCGGCCTCGAGTCGACGCCGCTCCGCTGGCCGGGCTCGACGGCTGTCAAGCCGACCGGGCAGAGCCGCACTACAGGGGTGTATCAGTTGCGGGGAAACCCCGCGGCCGTGCTTCGAGTGGGGGGACTCAACATGTCTGTTCGTCGTCGTGCTGCGCGGACGGGTTCGAGCCTGCTGGCGTCGGTCATGCTCATCGCCGCGACTCTGCCCGTCGTGCTGGCGGTGTCAGTGGCAGCGGCCCGCCCCGCGTCGGCCTTCATCGCACCGCCGGTCGTCAAGGACGTCAGCGCTGACTCCGTGAGCTTTGGCCAGTTGTTCGGTGGCCGCAACGAGGCGTTGGCGGTAAATCCGGTCAATCAGCAGATCGTGCTCGCCGCCTCTGAGTTCGGTGGGCTGTGGCGCTCCGGCGACGGAGGTGCTCACTGGACGCATGTCGACGCCTTGCCGCTGACCTCGATGGACGATGTGCGGTTCGCCAGCAGCGATCCCTCGCTGGTCGTGGCCACCGGCGAGCACGACGGCGTGTCCAGCACCACCACCGCTCAGGTGTATGTCAGCCGCGACGGAGGCGGGACGTGGACGCTCGCTGCGGCTAACGCGTGCGGTGGCAGCGCCCGCAGCGCCCACAAGGTTTCGATCGGGGCAGGGACCCCGGGCAGCCTGCCGGTGCTAGTTGCCACCGACTGCGGTCTGGTGCGCAGCAACGACTCCGGCAGCACCTGGTCTGACGTCACACCCGCCGGCGTGAACAGCCAGTTCTGGGACGTGCAGGTGCTGGGCAGCGGCCCGACCGCCACCGTCTATGCCTGCGGCGGCGCCGGCTTCTTCACCAGCACTGACGCCGGGACGAGCTGGACACGGAACAGCGGTGCGCTGTCCGGCGGGACGGTGCCCTGCCGCATCGCGACCGCACCCGGCAACGCCAGCGTGGTGCTGCTCGCCTCCTACGCATCGACGAAGTCCCCTCTCAACGGGCTGTGCATGGGGCAGCTGCTGGAGTCCGACAACGGCGGGTCCAGCTTCACCAACCTCAACCCGACCCAGGACGGCAACTGCCGGCCTGCCAACGCCGTCGCGGTACCCGGCTTCG
>JANLPD010000505.1:0-1877 GCA_031367045.1 Frankiales bacterium
CTTCGGCCCCGCGAACTGCGTGTGCTTCTGGTACCAGACCAGCGCGAGGTGAGCGCTGATCACGCCGAGGATGATCCCGGGGACCAGCAGGATGTGGATCGGGTAGAGCCGCTCGATGATGTGCCCGCCGGGGTACTCGCCGCCGAAGACGAGGAACGCCGCCCAGGTGCCGATGACCGGGATCGACAGCGCGATCGAGTAGGCGATGCGAAGGCCGGTGCCCGACAGCAGGTCATCTGGCAGGGAGTAGCCGGCGAAGCCCTCCAGGATGCCCATCGTGAGCAGCCCGACGCCGATGATCCAGTTCAGCTCGCGGGGCTTGCGGAACGCACCGGTGAAGAACACCCGGGACAGATGGACCACGATCGAGGCCAGGAACAGCAGCGCCGCCCAGTGGTGGATCTGGCGCATGATCAGGCCACCGCGGACGTCAAAGGAGATGCGCAGCGTCGACTCGTAGGCCTGCGACATGGTGACGCCGCGCAGCGGGATGTAGCTGCCGTCGTAGATGACCTCACGGGTCGAGGGGTCGTAGAACAGCGTCAGGTAGGTGCCGGACAGGAGCAGGATGATGAACGAGTAGAGCGCGATCTCGCCCAACATGAAGGACCAGTGGTCCGGAAAGACCTTGTTGAGGCTCTTCTTGACATAGCGGGACGCGCCGAGCCGGTCGTCGACCCATTTCGCGCCACCCTCGGCGCCCCTGGTCATCACACTCATGGCTTGCGCTCCCAGAATGAGGGGCCGACCGGTTCGGCGTAGTCGCCCTGTGCCACAAAGTATCCGTCCAGATCAACGCTGATCGCCAGTTGAGGCAGGGGTCGGGCGGCTGGGCCGAACAACGGCCGGCCGATGCCGGTCATGTCGAACGTCGACTGGTGGCACGGGCAGAACAGGTGGTGCGTCTGCTGCTCGTAGAGCTTGACCGGGCAGCCCAGGTGGGTGCAGATGATCGAGTAGACGACGTGGCCGTCGACCGACCAGTCCTTACGGGCGGCTGGCTGGTCGAGCTCCTCGGGGCGCATCCGGATGATCAGGCTGGCCGAGTCGGCCTTCTTGTTGCCCTCGGGGACGTCGGGGAACACCGTCTCGACGCCGCCGACCGCGACATCGCCGAGCCGGACGGCGGTGCCGTCGGACCGGATCAGGCGTGAACCCTTCTTCCAGCTGGTGTGCCGCAGCGCGTCCTCCTTGTGCTGGAACCGGCCGAGGCCGAACAGCAGCGGGACGGGCAGTACGGCGAGTGAGCCGGCGCCGAGCAGCAGGGTGTTGCGAAGGAGCTTGCGTCGGGGGAGCCCGGACTCCTCGAAGCCCACCTTGATGGCCGCCGCTGCGCTGGTGCGGTCCGCCGGATCTGACGCCATGTCGTGCCGGTCCTGGACGGTCTCCTCGTCGACCATGAGCGTCTTGGCCCACAGCACGGCGCCGGCCCCGATCCCGCCAAGCGCAAGGGCCATGAATGCCCCCAGCAGTGGCGTGTAGAACTGGTTGCCCTCCTGCACGGCGAACTTGTACGGCGCGGCAACGTAGGTCACGACAAAGCCGATCACGCCGACCACGGACAGCAGGAACAGCGCCGCCACCTTGCGCTCGGCCGCGCGGGCTGCTGTCTCGTCGATGTCGGTCAGCCGCGGCTCGCGGACATGCTCGGGCTGCCGATCGGTCTGGAGCACCTGGCCCTCGCCATGGCCGGTGTCGTGCAGGTCGGCGCGGCTGTCGCTCTGCTCGAAATCACCGGAGCTGATGTCGGAGACCCGGCTGTCCCCCGGTCCGCTCTGTTCACCGCGGCCGGCCGGTGACTTGAGCCGGTCGCGGACCGAGCCGGCCGCGTCGTACGACGTCTGGCCGCCGCGCGGCTCGTCGGTGGGCGTCTGGCC
>JANLPD010000511.1:0-1631 GCA_031367045.1 Frankiales bacterium
CGGTCCATCACCTCCGCACTCGGCACCCGGGACTTCCTGCGGGTCCGGTTCGGCGTGGGCCGCCCGCCTGGCCGGCAGGACCCGGCCGACTTCGTGCTGAAGGACTTCTCCGCCGTCGAGCGCAAGGAGCTGCCGTTCCACCTCGACCGGTCCGCCGACGCGGTTGAGGCACTGCTCACCGGTCCCCTCGAGCAGGCGCAGAACACCTTCCATGCAGCTGATTCGTGAGCATCGATAGGTGGGGACCGGCTTGACGGACGAGCTCCGCGCGCGAGCTGCAGCGCTGCTGGACCCGGTCGTGCGCGACTACTACAACGGTGGCAGCGGCGACGGTCAGTCTGCTGCCGAGGCGGCGCAGGCCTGGCGCTCCTACCGCCTCCGGCCGCACGTGCTGCGCGACGTCGCCACCGTCGACACCAGGACAACGGTGGCGGGCCTGGAGCTGGGCCTGCCCGTCCTGGCCGCGCCCACGGCCCTGCAGGGTCTCGCCCATGCCGCCGCCGAGCGGGCCACCGCGCAAGGCTGCGCTGCTGCGGGCACGATCCCCGTCGTCTCCACCCGGGCGTCCCTGCCGCTCGAGCAGATGGGGCTTGCGCCGGGTCGCTGGTGGATGCAGCTCTACGTCCTGCAGGACAGGCGTACGACGCACGACCTCGCCCTGCGCGCCCGCGACCTCGGAGCCGCCGCTCTGGTCGTCACCGTCGACACCCCGGTGGTGGCCAGCCGCGCCGGCGGCCGGGCCGCCCTGCCGCGAGAGGTCCTGCGCGTCGCTCCCGGTATCCCGCCGGCCGACTCCGCCGACGGGCTGGGCGCGGGGGAGCAGGCGATGGACGTCTCGGTCGTCGACCTCTCGCTGCTGGCCGAATTGACGGGACTGCCGGTCTGGGCCAAGGGGGTCCTGCGCGGCGACGACGCTGCCCGTCTCGTTACGGCAGGAGTCGCCGGGCTGATCGTGTCCAACCACGGCGGCCGCCAGCTCGACGGCGCCATCGCGACAGCCCATGCGCTGCCCGAGGTCGTCGACGCCGTCGCCGGTCGCGTTCCCGTTCTCGTCGACGGAGGCGTCCGAAACGGTCGTGACGTGCTGACCGCGCTTACCCTCGGTGCGTCAGCGGTCCTGATCGGCCGGCCGGTCCTGTGGGGCCTTACGGTCGGTGGCGCAGCCGGTGTCGCGGCCGTCTTCGACGACCTGCGCCGCGATCTGGAAGAGCAGTTTCGGCTGTGCGGCGTGACCTCCGTCGCCGACCTGCGCCGCGACCTGCTCGTCGAGCCCACCCGGCCGTCCCCTACTCCTGGCTGATCGCTCCCGCCCGCCCCGCCCTGCCCCGCCCGCCACCCCCGGGCCGCCACGTGCCGCACATGCACGGAAGTGAGATCGTTTCGCGGCCCTTTCCCGTCGCTGGGCGGGCCTTACGTGCATTGCCGCCTCGGACGGCCCCGCTCGCGTGCATCTGCGGCACGACCCAGGACGGCACGACCCAGGACGGCGGGGGCAGGCCGGCAGGGCAGGCAGGCAAGCAGGGCAGCCAGGGCAGGCAGGGCAGGCAGGCAAGCAGGGCAGGCAGGCAGGCAGGGCCAGGGGGGCGGGCAGGTGGGGCGAGCGGAGCGGGCGTCCCACCCGGGACGTAGGC
>JANLPD010000527.1:0-3632 GCA_031367045.1 Frankiales bacterium
TGCTCCAACCGGTCCGCCGGCGCGTTGGCCTCGCCGTCGTCGGGGCGGACCCGGGTGAGCAGCCCCAGCGCCACGCCGGCGACGGTCGCGTGGATGCCGGCCGCGTGGACGAAGAGCCAGAGGGCGCCGGCCAGCGGCACGTAGAGGGCTGGGGAGGTGAGTCGTGCCCGCTGGGCGAGCGCGTAGGCCGCGCAGAGCACTGCTGCGCCAAGCAGTGGAAGCAGCGCGAGGTCGGAGGTGTACAGGACCGCGATGACGGCGATCGCGCCGAGGTCGTCGACCACGGCGAGGGACAGCAGGAAGACCCGTAGTCCCACCGGGGCGTGCGATCCGACGACGGCGAGGACGCCGAGCGCAAAGGCGATGTCGGTCGCCATGGGCACCGCCCAGCCGCGGGCGGCGCCGGGAGCGCCGCCCGCGATAGCGAGGTAGAGCAGCGCCGGGACGACCATGCCGCCGAGCGCAGCGAGCACCGGGAGAGCGGCCGCGCGGCGATCGGACAACTCGCCCACCGCCAGCTCGCGCTTCACCTCGAGGCCGGCCACGAAGAAGAACAGGGCGAGCAACCCGTCGGCCGCCCAGTGCTCGACGTCGAGCCGGGCGCCCAAGGCTGCCGGTCCGAAGGTGAGGTGGCGCAGGTCCTGGTAGGCACCGGACATCGGGGTGTTTGCAGCAACGAGCGCGAGCGCGGCCGCCGCAAGTAGGACGATGCCGCCGACCTGTTCGACGCGCAGGAAGTCCACGATGCGCCGGGCCGGGCTATGCGCCGCGGGGGATGGGACGGGGCGGGTGGGCATGAGACCTCCGGGCAGGTGGCAGCGACTGCCGACCAGACTTCCCGGCGCACCTTCGACCATCATGCCGCATAGAGCGGCGGGAGCGGCGGCTCAGTCCTCCCCGGCGGAGGAGGAGCCCATCTTGTCGTTGATCGCGTTGACCACCGTCGGGTCCGCCAGGGTCGTCACGTCACCGAGCTCGCGGTGCTCCGCGACGTCGCGGAGGAGTCGCCGCATGATCTTCCCCGACCGGGTCTTAGGCAGCTCGGGCGTGATCAGGATCTGCCGCGGCTTCGCAATCGGGCCGATCTCCTTGGCTACGTGGTCACGCAGCTCCTTGGCGAACGCCGCACCCGCAGCGACGTCGTCGGCGACGGAACCCTTCACGGTGACGAAGGCGACAATCGCCTGACCGGTTGTCGCGTCGTTGGCGCCGACGACGGCGGCCTCTGCGACAGCCGGGTGTGAGACCAGGGCGGACTCGACCTCGGTCGTGGAGATGCGGTGACCCGAGACGTTCATGACGTCATCGACGCGACCGAGCAGCCAGAGCACGTGGTCTTCGTCCCACTTGGCGCCGTCGCCGGCGAAGTAGCGACCCGGGAACTTGCTCCAGTAGGTCTCGCGGAAGCGCTCCTCGTCGTTCCAGATGCCACGCAGCATCGCGGGCCAGGGCTCATCGAGGGTCAGGTAGCCGCCGCCGACCTCACCGACGCTCTTGCCCTCGCCGTTGACGACATCGACGGAGATGCCAGGCAGCGGACCCATGGCTGAGCCAGGCTTGCACGAGGAGATGCCCGGTAGCGGGGCGATCATCATGGCGCCGGTCTCGGTCTGCCACCAGGTGTCGACGATGGGACAGCGGCTGCCGCCGATCACCTCGCGGTACCACATCCAGGCTTCGGGGTTGATCGGTTCGCCGACCGAACCAAGGACACGCAGCGACGACAGGTCGCGGCCGGCCGGATGGTCGTCACCCCACTTCATGAACGTGCGGATCGCCGTCGGCGCGGTGTACAGGATGGACACCTTCAGCTCCTCGACGATCGACCACCAGCGGTCCTTGCCGCCGGCGTCGGGCGTGCCCTCGTAGAGCACCGATGTGGCGGCGTTGGCAAGCGGGCCGTAGACCGTGTAGGAGTGGCCGGTGACCCATCCGACGTCGGCTGTGCACCAGTACACGTCGGTCTCGGGCTTGAGGTCGAAGACCGCAGCGTGCGTCCACGCGGTCTGCGTCAGGTATCCACCGGAGGTGTGCAGGATGCCCTTGGGTTTGCCGGTGGTGCCGGACGTGTAGAGCAGGAACAGCGGTTGCTCGGCGTCGAAGGCCGGCGCGCTGTGGGTGCCGGGCTGCCGGTCGACGAGGTCGGACCACCAAAGGTCCTTGTCCGTCCACGTGACGTCTTGCCCGGTCCGCCTGACCACCAGCACGCTCTGCACGGTCGGGCAGCGCGCGACCGCCTCATCGACGGCAGGCTTGAGGGCCGAGGGAGCGCCGCGGCGGTAACCACCGTCGGAGGTGATGACCAGCTTTGCGTCGGCGTCAGTGATCCGGTCGACGAGGGCCTGGGCCGAGAAGCCCCCGAACACGACCGAGTGGACCGCCCCGATGCGGGCGCACGCCAGCATGCTGATGACCGCCTCGGGGATCATCGGCAGGTAGATGCAGACCCGGTCGCCGGCGCGGACCCCCAGCTCGGTCAGGGCGTTCGCGGCCTTGGAGACCTCCGTCAGCAGGTCGGCGTAGGTCAGGGTCCGGCGGTCGTGCGCAGGCTCACCCACCCAGTGGAACGCGACCCGTTCGCCGAGGCCGGCGTCGACGTGTCGGTCCAGGCAGTTCACCGAGACGTTCAGCCGGCCGCCGACGAACCACTTCGCGAACGGCGGCTGCCAGTCGAGCACCTGGTCCCACGGGCGGTCCCAGTGCAGCAGCCGCGCCTGCTCGGCCCAGAACCCCAAGCGGTCCCGGCTCGCCTCCTCATAGACGCCGGCCCGGACGTTGGCGGACGCCGCCAGGTCGGCGGGTGGGTCAAACCGTCGCGACTCGCTCGAGAGTGCGGACAGGCTGGTCTCGGTCACGGTGCGGGTCCTCCGGGGGACTGTTCGGGCGCTGCTGACGACATTGCCGTGCAGGGGGGGCGAGGGCAAGTCAAGCCCTAGCGTTGTGGGCGTGACCGACCCGCTGGCCCCCCTGCTCGACCTTCCCGGCGTCTCGGACGCGGTGGCCCAGGCGCGCACTGCTGTTGACGGCCTCCTGTCACACCGGGTGCTGCGCCGGCGCTCGGCGGAGGTCACGGCCGAGTCTGCCTTGCGCGGTGCCCGGGCCAGTGCCCAGCTGGAGGGCGCCGGCATCGAGCTGGAGCGCCTGCGCGGCCAGTTGCTCGCCGGTGGCACCGTGACGATGGCGGACAGGGACCCGCGGACCGCCAAGGTGGTCGAGGGGGCGGTTCGGTTGCACGCCGAGCTCGGCTCGGTGCTGCCGGCCTGGCGGCACTCGCCCCGCCAGGCCTTGGCCCGCATGCACGTCGTTGCCGCGGCCGAGCTGGTCGACGATCAGGACGCTCTGGGACGGCCGCGGGTCGACCCGGCGTCGTCGTACGACGATCCGCTCTCGCTGGGACCGGCGCCGCTGCCGCTGGAGGCCTCGGCCCGCCTTGACGGGTTGTCCCGAACGGTTCTGCTGACCAAGGTACCGGCCGTGGTCGTCGCTGCCGTCGTCCACGGGGAGCTGCTCGCACTTCGCGCTTTCGGCACTGCCGACGGGCTCGTCGCGCGCGCGGCGGCCCGACTTGTCCTCGTCGATCGAGGCCTGGACCCCAAGGCGGTGGCTGCCCCGGAGGTAGGCCACGCCGAGCT
>JANLPD010000582.1:0-4250 GCA_031367045.1 Frankiales bacterium
CGCGTTGACGGCGCCCGCGCGGGTACGAGCCGGCGGCTTAGGAGCTCTTCGTCGGTGGGCCCGCCAGCAGGACGCTGAAGTTCGTCGTACGCCCTGCGTTGACGAACAGGTCGGACTCCGCAGAGCCGGCCGGCGCGCTGATCTTCACGTGGTAGCCGAGCTGGTCGCCCAGTTGGCAGAGCGGCACCGAGTAGCGACCCTGCGCATCAGAGATGACCCTGACCACCAGCGGGCAGGCGGGTGAGTTGCTCGTGTCGCCCGGCGTCGCGCGCGTGATGACGACCGTCGCGCCGGACACCGGTCCGGTGCTGTCTGTGATGCTGCCGGCCAGCAAACCCTTGTCAGTGGGCTCCAACGTGACCGGGTCAAGCGGGAGCGTCGGGGTGTTCGGGAGCAGACCGCCGAACGGGTCCTGCGGGGTGGGCGCTGTCGTGGGACTGGGCGCTGTCGTAGGACTGGGCGCCGTCGGCGCGCTCGGCGCTGTCGTCGGGGGACGTACCTCGGCGGCCGGCCGGCTGCTCTCATCGGGCAGGAGCGCCACGAAAGCCAGGACCAGGGCGGCCAGCGCTGCCGCGCCGACGGCCGTGGCCTGGTCCGCGCGAACCAGCCGGACCGACCGCGCCAGCGAGGTGGCCCGCAGGGCCTGCTGGCCAATGAGCAGCGCCGCTGCCGCGGCTACGGCGCTGAGCACGAGACCGGAGACGTGCCTGCCTAGGACCAGCGACAGGAGCAATAGCGCAGCGAGACCGGCAGCTGCGGCTGCGGTGGCCGCCACGACGAGCGGGTGGTGCTGCTCGGGCGGGACGAAGACCTCAGCCGGCAAGGACGCCGGCGGTGGCGGTGGGAGCGGCCGCTCGTAGGGTAGGTAGTCCGGCCCGCGCGGAGCGGGCTCCCGGCGCTCAGCCATCGCATCCCCCCTTATCCGGTCAGCCTGCGGCCTTGGCCGTGGTCGGTTGCGCGATGAGGTCGACGACGACGGCGATTGCCTGCTGCTTGCCCTGCTTGGGCACCTGGATCAAGACCCGGCTGCCAAGGGGAAGCCCACGGACCAGGTCGAACGGGCCCGCGCTCCCCGTTGGGTTGACCTTCGCGCCGGCGGGGGTACCCGTGGTCCACGTCGAGCCGGCCGAGGCGCCGGTGAAGTCGACTGCCTCGTACGCCACGACGCACAGGCCGCCCGCGACCTTCGCGCCGGTCCCCCGCGCCAGCACGGTGACCGTGACGGCCTTCGGGGGCGCGGCTCCCTTGGCCACGGTGAGCTTGGGCGCGGTGCCTGGGAGTCCGGTGATGGTGATTCCGGCGGGTGCGGCCTTCTCGGCGATGGTCGTCCGGCCGGCAGCAGCCTTGTCCGAGTAGGAGCCGACGATGTCGACCACGAAGACCAGCGTGTCGGTGCCCTTGATACCAGCCTGGGTGTTGCCGCTGGCGCCATAACCCTTGTCCGGCGGCAGCGTCATGAGGATCCGGCTGCCGGCCTTCACCCCGACGAGCAGGTCATCCCAGCCGGGGACGACCTTGCCGACGCCGATCGGGAAGTCGGCGGCTGCGCCCCGGTCGTAGCTGTTGTCGAAGACCGCGCCCTTCCAGATCTGGCCGAAGTAGTCAGCCACGAGCAGGTCACCCTTGCCGACCGTGGGACCGGTGCCCTCGCGCAGCACCTTCACCTGCTCCGTCGTCGACGGGTCGGCGCCCGGGAACGAGAGCCCCGGCTTGTCGCCGTAGCTCCCGGTCACCGTCGGCAGCGGCGTACCTCCCTTGCCGCCGGCAGCGGGCGACGAACTTCCCCCACAGGCAGCCAGCAGCAGTAGCGCGAGCAGGGACAGGGCGGCGGTGCGGCGCACGGGGGACCTCGAGACCAGAGGGGGCGGGACCCACACCACGCTAGGTGGGGTCCGAGCCGCCGGCACGGGCACCCCCTGCTGGTGGTGTCGCAGCACCAGCAGGGCGACGTCGTTGTCGCCACCGCAAACCAGGCCCATCGCGTCGAGCACGCCGGCGTACTGCTGGGGCGGTTCTGCGCGTTCGTCGCGCGACTTCCTGGGCCGCAACGACGCTCGCGGCCCCCAAAACCGTCGCCCCCACCAAGGAAGTCCCGTAGAAGTCCCCCGCCAGCCCGCGCCAGCCCCCGCCAGCCCGCGCCAGCCCCCCGCCAGCCGCACTTCCTTGGCCGCAGCAACGTCCCCAGGTCCCCAAACCGTCGCCCCCACCAAGGAAGTGGCCCGGGTCCCCTGCCGCCTCCCTCTGCCCCTGCCGGACGTCCGCTCAGCCACGCGGCGGATCGAGACCAGATCGGCGGACGCAACAGGGGGGCAACAGGGCGGCAACAGCGGGCGGGGGCAACAGGCAGGCGCGCAGAGCTCAGGGCTTGGCTTCCGACCAGCGCTGCACCACCGACACGTCGGCGACGAACCGCACCCCACTGCCCGCGCACCACCAGGCTGCGGTCCCCTCAAGCGCGGTCAAAAGCAGCTCGGCGGCATCACCAGCAACCGCGTTCGGCACGTGCAGCAGCAGCTCGTCATGCAGGCACAGCACGACCTGGCCGCCCAGCGGGCGAAGCCCGGCCCGCACCGTCGCGGCCCACGCCTTGAACAGCTCGGCCGCGGCCCCCTGCACCGTCGCGTTGCGCGCATAGCGCCCCCGCCCGCCCGGGTCACCCTCGAAGTCCAGCCGGATCCGCCGCCCGCCCCACGTCCTCAGGTCCCGCCGGCCCCGCCCGCTCTCCTCGGCGGCCCGCAGGAACGCCATCGCCACCGGGTAGGCCCGGTCCATCCGCTTGAGCGCCTCCCCGGCCGGCCCGCTCGTCTGGCCGTACATCGCCGCCAGCACAGCGATCTTCGCGGTCGGCCGGTCCGCACCCAGCGCGAGCGCCACCGGCGAGTACATGTCGTCCTTTCGACCCGCCTCGGCCAGCCCGACGTCGCCGGAGATCGCGGCGAGCACCCGCGGCTCGACCTGCCCGAGGTCCGCCCGCACCAGGGCCCAGCCGGGGCGCGCCGCGACTGCGACCCGCAGGTCGGCCGGCAGGTTGTGCAGCCCGGCCGACGCCGTCATCCGGCCGCCTCCCCCATCGGCGGAGACCCACTCACCGCGCAGCCGGTCATCACCGCCGACGTGCCGCGCGAGCCACGACCAGCCGTACGTCGTCGCGACGCGCTCGACCTTGCGCCACCTGAGCAGCGCGTCGACCGCGGGCGACGTCGCGCGGAACGGCTCGAGCCGCCACGAACGAGTGTCCGGTACGTCGAAACCCAGACCCACCAGCAGTTCTCGGACCTGCAGGGGATTGCGCAGGTCGACCCGCGTGTCCGGAAAGTACGCCATCACCGCGGCGTCCCGGCGGGCCCGCGCCACGCTTTCCTCGTCCGGCGGCCCGATCAGCTCGACCAGCAGGGCGGACAGCGCCAAGCGGTCCAGCGGCAGCCCGTCTGCCGCCAGCTCGACGCCCAGCAGCGCCGCTCCCGACTCCGACCACGCGGTCAGCACCGCCAGCGGTACGCCGGTCGGAGCAGCCCGACCATCAGGCAGGCCGGCCAGCGCAGCCTGCTGGCGTTGCTGTACCTGCAGGCACAACAGGGCCCACTGCGCCGCCCGCCGCACTGTCGGCTCGGCCCATGGCCCGACCCACTCACGGCTGAGCTGCCCCCCGTCGCCTACCGGCCCGGCCCCCGTCGACGACGCGAGGTCGAGCAGGTCCAGCACCGCCGACGGCTCGGCCGGCTCGCTCAACCCGAAAGCCGCCGCCCAGGCCGACCCGGCGTCCCCGCGCCGGCCGCCGTGCAGCAGTCGGTGCACCGCCGCCACGTCCCAGCACGCGCGCAGCCGCACGCCGCCCGCGACCAGCGGCGTCAGCGTCGCCCTGGCGTCCCACCAGACCCATCGCGGGTCCAGCGCCGCCTCGAGCTCGGCCACCAGCGCGGCCGGCTCCCCGACCAGCGCGTACGACGCTCCGCCCGCGGCCAGCCCGATCCCGCCGGGTACCAGCACGAGGGCGAGCACACCCGAGCGAGCCCGTCCGACCAAGGCCGCCAGGACCTGCGCCACATCGAAATAGGCAGGCTCCACCAGCCAACCAGCGGGCTCCACCAGACGACCAGCGGGCTCCATCAGCCCGCGAGCTGCCCGGCCACCCGGACCTCGCCGACCCGTTCGCCGCCGCCGAGCACCGGCGTCGTCGCCAACTCCTCCAGCACCTCGGCTTCCACCCCGAGCACGCGCAGCGCCGCGACGAGCACCGGCGTCCGGGGCCG